>JBAUUA010000474.1:0-1691 GCA_049582465.1 Bradyrhizobium sp.
CCGCTGCTCAACGCGTTCGCCCGGATTCCCGTGTGCGGCCTGATCGCGCATTACAACGACACCGAGGCGACCGCGCCGAAATGGGCGTCGGCACTGATGCGCAATGTGCTGACAAAACGCCTGACCATCCGCGGCTTCATCGTCAGCGATTTCGCCGCGCGCCATGGCGACTTCCTGCGCGACATGTCGGCCTGGGTGCGCGAGGGCAAGGTCAAGCACAAGGAGTTCGTCACCGAAGGTCTCGACAGCGCGCCCGCCGCGTTCATGGGGCTCTTGAAGGGCGCCAATTTCGGCAAGCAGCTGGTGCGGGTCGGACCGGACAAGGCGTGAGCCGCGCCAACAGGCGTCAGCTCCAAAGCGTTTTCGAGCGAAAGCCTGCCCCGCACTTGATGCGGGGTGGATACCGGTTCGCGTAAAGAAAACGCGTCAAAACAGGAATCTAGAGCTTCGGTTCTGATTCAATCAGAACCGAGGCTCTGGCGCTGAGCGGACGCGGCAGGCCGGCATCGCTAGAATTCGATGCATCGCCTTGCAGACGGGGTAACCAGCCTGCTTTACGCAGCCTCAAGACTTGTCGGCTAGCAGGGAGCAGCGGGTCCGCGCTTTTTTGCAGGCTGGTCAAAATGCGTACAATTGCAGCTATCGTGCTCTTTGCCGCAGCCGGTGTCTCCGCGGCTTCCGCCCAGACTCCTGCGCAAGCCCCCGCGCCGACTCCTGCGCAAAATGCCGCGCCAAAAATACCCTTTGCGATGGACCACGGACGCTCGGCCGAGGCTGCGGCGCGCGCGGCGGCCTCAGAGAACACTGCCAAAGGGGCTGCCGCCGCCGCAGCAGCCCCCAATTCGAGCCAACCCGCAAGCTTCAGCATCAACGGCGAGAACGTCATTCGCCCCGCGAGCCTCACGCCGGAGCAGCAAAAGGCCGAAGAAGAAGGGCGCGCTGCCTGGCAGGCGCGTTGCCGTCCGACGGTGGTGGAAGACCGCGACGGCATGCGGCGGACGAAATATGCCGCGCCCGATTGCGACCTTTCCCGCTTCAATACGGCCGGGAAATAAGCGAACCGGCTCCGGGTCTTGCGGGTGCACCTTCGCCGGAAAAATCAAATGCCGGACCCGCATGGGTCGTCGACCATTGCAGTAATAATCCCTTAAGCCGCCATGCCCTAACGTTCCCCCCGCACGCCTGACGCGCCGTGAATCCGTCATGAGCAATTTTGTTGGGACTTCACGATCGGCTGACGCGTGAGCGCTCTGTTTCCCAAACGCTCCCGGACCGGTCCATGATGAATTCCGCTCACAATCCCAATCGCAGCCTCATCCGCATCTTCTGCCTGTCGCTGGGCGGGCTATTGGCCGTCTACGCGATACTCGGCGTCGCCAACCTGTTCCAGCTTGAAAGCGGTAACACCACGGAACAGGCCCTTGGTGTGTTGCGGAGCGCGCTGGCGCTGGTTGCGGTCGGCTTCCTGATCCGCTGGAGCTGGTTCGACCAGGCGCTGGAGCGCCAGGTCGCCACGATGGGAGCCACGTTCGAGGCCGATTATTCGGCCCTGAGCACGAAGACCAAGATCAGGATGATCGTGCTGGTGACCATGCTCAGCCTGCTCCTGGAACTGGTGCTGATCCGCTGGCTCGCATCGATGTTCCCGGTGTACTCGTTCTACAAGAACTTCACGATGCTGGCCTGCTTCC
>JBAUUA010000475.1:0-11246 GCA_049582465.1 Bradyrhizobium sp.
GGCAAGGCGGGCAAGGTTCGCATTGGCATCGGGGACGGCACGCAGGCGCTGGCTTACCCAGCGATCGATGCTGTCGACGAAGGCGGCCAGTGCGACCCTGTCGCTGCCGCCGAGCGCATCGCCAAGCGCATGCAGTTCGCGCGGATCGACCCGCGGCAAGGTCGAAAGCAGCGCTGCGGTCCGCTGCTGCAGTTTCAGGGCGTCGCCGCCGAGCAGCGTCAGCGCGCGCGCCACGCTCCCTTCCGCGGCTTCTGCGGCCTCGGCCAGCGCGGGATCGTCGGCTGCGATGCCTGCGGCTTCGGCCACGGCGCGGATGACGTCGTCCGTCGAAAGCGGCCGCAACAACAGTTTCCGGCAGCGCGACAGGATCGTCGGCAGTACCCGCGCCGGCGCGTGGCTGACCAGAAGAAACAGCGATTGCTGGGGCGGCTCCTCGAGCACCTTGAGCAGCGCGTTGGCCGCATTCGGATTGAGTTCGTCGACGGTATCGACGATGCAGACCCGCCAGCCCTCGACCGCCGCGGTCGATCCGAAGAACGAAATCGTCTCGCGCGTTTCGTCGACCGTGATCACGGTCCGCAGCACACCCTTGTCGTTGAGGCTCCGTTCCAACGTCAAGAGGCCGCCATGGGCCCCTGCCGCGACCTGGCGCGCAACGGAATCGGCCGGATCGACCCACAGCGTATCGGCACGCTGCACATCAGCGCCGAGCGGATTGCGGTGCGCGAGCACGAACCGCGCCATCCGATAGGCCAGCGTCGCCTTGCCGATCCCGGCCGCTCCCCCGATCAGCCAGGCGTGTGGAATGCGGCCGCTGCGATAGGCATTCAATAAAGCGAGCTCGGCGTCGCGATGTCCGAACAGCGAAATCGTCTCGCGCGGGTGAACCGCGGATATCTGGTTTTCGACCTGGCGCGCGCTCATGCTGAACTGGCCAGATTGTCCGCGCTGGCGGCAAAGAAACGGTCGCGCAAGGCGGCCCATATGTTGGCCGCGACAATACCGGGCTCGGGGGTGGCATCGATCAACACGCAGCGCTGCGGTTCGCCGGCTGCGATCTTCCAGTAAGCCTCGCGCAGCTGCTGGTGAAACCTGACGTCCTCCGCCTCGAACCGGTCGGGCGCTCCGCTGCCGCGCCGCGCTGCCGCGCGCTTCATGCCGACTTCGACGGGAACATCGAGAATGATGGTTATATCCGGCTTGAGGTCGCCGATGGTGACCCGCTCCATCGCGTTGAGCACGGCCGGCGAGACCTTGCCGAGGCTGCCCTGATAGGCGCGCGTCGAATCCGAAAACCGGTCGCACAGCACCCATATTCCCTGGCTGAGCGCGGGCTCGATCACCGCGCGCACATGGTCATCGCGCGCGGCCGCGAACAACAGCGTCTCGGCGTCCGGGCCCAATAGCTTGCCCATGCCCGACAGGACGAGATGCCGGATGATTTCGGCGCCCGGCGATCCACCGGGCTCGCGGGTGACGATGGTGCGCAGCTTGGCGGCGTTCAGGCGTTCCGCCAGCGTCTTGATCTGCGTGGATTTGCCGGATCCCTCACCGCCTTCAAAGGTGATGAATCGTCCACGTCCCGGCGCTCTTTTGACCGCGGTCTCTGCCATTTCTAGAGTTTCTCGACGCCGAGACGAAACATTCCGATGACGAGTTCGCTCGCACCGTCGATCGCCCGCCGCATCGTCGATCCCACGCCGACGGAATCCGCCGCATAGACCGGCGCTTCCATGGCGATATTGGCGCCGCGCCAGACCCTGACCACGCCGATCTGTTGACCGGCCGCGATGGGCGCGCGAACCGGCCCATTATAAACCACGCGCGCGATCAGCTTGTCGTTGCCGTTTTTCTGAACCATCACCTCGACCGGCTTGGGGCTGACCAGCTTGACCGAGCGGCTGTCGCCGCCGAACACCTTGGCATAGCCGATCTGCTGCCGCGCCGCGAACAGCGGCCGCGATTCGAAATTGCGGAAGCCCCATTCCAGCATCTTCTTGGCTTCCGTCGCGCGGTCCTCGGGATCCTCCAGACCGTTGACGACGACGATCAGCCGTATTCCGTTCTGGACGGCCGAGCCGACCATGCCGTAGCCGCCCTCCTTGGTATAGCCGGTCTTCAGTCCGTCGGCGCCCTCGAGCGAATTCAACAACGGATTGCGGTTCTGCTGCCGGATCTTGTTCCAGGTAAATTCCTTCTCGCCGAACAGTTTGTAGTACTCGGGGTAGGTCTGGATGATGTAGCGCGCGAGAATCGAAAGTTCACGCACCGTCATCTTGTTGCCGGGATCGGGCAAACCGTTGGAATTGGCGAAGGTCGACCGCGTCATGCCGAGTTCGCGCGCCCGCTTGATTAGCAAATCGGCAAAGGCGCGCTCGTTGCCGGCCATGCCCTCCGCCAGCACGATGCAGGCATCGTTGCCGCTCGGAATGATGGCGCCGTGCAGGAGGTCGTCGACGGCAATCTTGCTGTGGATGGCCGCGAACATGGTCGACGTGCCCGAGGGCGCGCCGCCCTTGCGCCAGGCGTTTTCGCTGACGTGGTATTCGTCGGTTAGTTTGACGTCCCCCTGCTTGATGGCGTGAAAGACGGTTTCGACCGTCATCAGCTTCATCATGCTGGATGGCGCCCGCAGCTCGTCGGCGTTCTTTTCAAACAGCACGCTGCCGCTGGTGGCTTCGATCAGGATTGCGGTCGGCGCATCGCCATCGAAGCCGCCCTCCTCCTTCTTGGCACCCTGCACGCTCTGATTGGCGGCGTAGACCATACCGCCCCAGCCGACCGCTGCGGCGACCACAGCCGCGATCAGGCCGCGCCAGATCAGTGCAAGCCTGGGCGCAGGCTTTCGAGAGCTTGATATTTCGAGTGCCATCGGCGGTGCCTTGAAGCCGGCGTTCTAACAGTTGGAAGTACCGCAAACAACACGGGTTTTGCCTGATGTCGCGGGGTCGATTCGATTGCGGCGTTTATCGAGCGATCCTATCGTGACAGGCGGCCGATCCCCCAGACAAAATCTTTCAAACAAGGCGGAAATAGCGATGCCATCTTCCCGAACCATCTCCGCCAACGGGATCGACATTTTCCTGCTCGAACAGGGCGAAGGTCCGCTGGTGGTGCTTTGCCACGGCTGGCCGGAACTGTCCTATTCCTGGCGGCATCAGATCCCGGCGATCGCGGCAGCGGGTTTCCATGTCGTGGCGCCGGATATGCGCGGCTTCGGCCGGACCAGCGCGCCGGCCGATATCGGCGCCTACAGCATCTTCGACACGGTCGGCGATATGGTGGCGCTGGTCGCGGCGCTGGGCAAGAAGCAGGCCGTCATCATCGGGCATGACTGGGGTGCGCCGGTGGCCTGGCATGCAGCGCTGTTCAGGCCCGATGTTTTCACGGCCGTGGCGGGTTTGAGCGTTCCCCCACCATTCCGCGGCCGCGCCCGCCCGCTCGACAGCCTGCGCGAAAATGGGATTACCAACTTCTACTGGCAATATTTCCAGACGCCGGGGTCGCCGAAGCCGAATTCGAGCGTGACATCGGCCTGACGATGCGAACCTTGCTCGGGCGCGGATTTTCCGATCCTTCGGCCTCGCTGTTCGTCCAGGACGGCAAGGGATTTTTGGGCGATGCGCAGTCCGACCGGCCGCTGCCGGGTTGGCTCAGCGAAGCCGACCTCGCTCATTTCACCGAGGCGTACCAGAAGTCCGGCTTCCGTGGCGGGCTGAACTGGTACCGCAATCTCGACCGCAACTGGGACCTGACCGCGCCATGGCAGGGCGCGCAGATCCATCAGCCTTCGCTGTTCATCGCGGGATCGAAGGATTCCGTCATTACCGGCCTGATCGGCGCCAAGCGCGTCACCGAGCTGGAGCGGGTGCTACCGAACCTGAGGCAAAAGATGATTATCGACGGCGCCGGCCATTGGGTCCAGCAGGAGCGTGCCGCCGAAGTCAACGCGGCCTTGATCGGTTTTCTGAAAGAGACTCAGTAAAGGCCGCGGCCGGCCAGCAATTCGCTCGGGCCGCGTGGGTCGACCGGCGCATAGGCAGAAACAGGACCGACGGAGGGCGCGTAGCTGCCGTCATTTTCGTAACTAACGGCGCGCGGATTTTTGAGGATGCGGCCCGCCGAACGCGGGCGGGCCGAAGCCGATATCTCCGAGGTCGCGGCGATCGAGGCCATGTCCGCCGAAGTGTTGCCGAGGTCATAGGGCCGGTCTTGCGGCATCGGAACCTCGCCGTGGATAGGGCGGCCATGGGGGGGGACTTCCGGAATGAACGGGCGGGCGGAAGCCACCCGAACCAGCGAGGGCGACGGCGCCGGTATACCGGTGCGCAACGTTGCCATCAGCTGGCGGTCGTCGGAACCTTCGAGCGGGGCCCGGCCGACATATTCGACCCGGACGCGCGCCACGCCATTGCCTTTGAATTCAAGCAGTTCGGCGGCTTTGTTGGAGACGTCGATGAGCCGGTTGCCATGGTAGGGCCCGCGGTCATTGACCCGGACGATCAGCGACTTGCCGTTGGTGAGATTGGTGACCCGTGCGTAGCACGGCATCGGCAGGGTCGGATGGGCGGCCGTCAGCGAACCCATGTCGAAAATTTCGCCATTGGCCGTCAGGCGGCCGTGGAAATCATCGCCATACCAGGAGGCGAGCCCCTCCTCGCGGTAGTTGACGTCTTCCTCCGGCACATAGACCCGGCCGGCCACGGTATAGGGCTTGCCGACGCGGTAGGTGCCACCGCCCTTCGGCACGGGTTCGCCAAATTCCACCACGCGCGGGCTCGAGGAAACGCCGTATTTGGGATCGACGCGGCCCGCGAATTTGCCCGATGAGGCGCAGTTGGCGAGAACCAGGCATGCCGCCACGACAACGGCGCCTCGCGCCATCAGGAACATCTGATCTGGCCGTCGAATCCCCATTCGCCCCAATTACCATTCCACCGCGCAGGTGCCCACTTTCGGGCACCCAACCGCTCAAAGCCTCGATGCAGCCCACATCCGCATCAAGCTATGACGATATCGCATCGCGAACGCGGCGGAAATGGGGAGAGGCTCGGCGTAGTAAATCAATGGTTGCGATTGCGGCCCGTCGATTTACGGAAGATTTCGGCGTCGAGCTGCCTTGCAATCTGCGCCCCGTTCCCTCATGAGGGGGCGCATGAGGAAGGGTGGCCGAGTGGTTTAAGGCACCGGTCTTGAAAACCGGCGTGCCTGCAAGGGCACCGTGGGTTCGAATCCCACCCCTTCCGCCACCTGCTAATCCATCCGTGTCTAAGCACGTCAATCCGTGACAGCTAAGCAATTGCAACTTAACGAAAAAGTTCACTTTCGCGTCGTTCAATGCTTGAGCGCGTCCAATGGCATCCAAGTTGCCATCGTGGGTTGGGCCGTGGGTTTAGGCGGACACTTCGGAGGGATTGGCGATGGGAAATTTGACAGCATTGGCGGTGAAGAATGCAAAACCTGGCGACAAGCTTGGCGATGGTGGCGGCTTGCGACTCGACGTCGACAAAAACGGCAATCGGTCTTGGGTCTTTAGGTTCACGTCACCGACGACCGGCAAAGAGCGGTACGCCGGTTTCGGGTCCGCCAGCGAAGTGACGTTGGCCGACGCTCGGGACGCGCGCGACGAAGCGCGAAAGCTGATCCGCGCTGGCCAAGACCCGATTGAAGATCGGAACACCAAACGAGCGGAGGTCAAGGTTCAAGATTACCGCTCGGTCACGTTCAAGGTCTATGCGGAAGGATTCATCACCGGTCGCGAAGCCGGGTGGAAAAACGACAAGCACCGCCAGCAATGGCGCAACAGCCTTCGCGATTACGCTTATCCGCACATTGGCCATTTGGCTCTCGCCGACGTCGACACCGCTCCGTCCTCAAAGTGCTGCGCCCGATATGGGACGTGAAAAAGGAAACGGCTCGGCGCGTTCGCGGACGAATCGAAGTAATTTTGAATGCAGCAAAGGCCGAAGAGCTGCGCACTGGCGAAAATCCTGCCCTCTGGCGCGGTCATCTCGATCAGGTGCTTGCGCGACGCAAAAAGTCGGAAGTGAAGCACCACCCCGCCCTGCCCTATGAAGAGATGCCGCAGTTCTGGAAATCGCTGGCCGGCGAAACGAGCGACGCAGCTCGCATGCTCCGGTGGGTCATCTTGACCACGTGTCGCTTCAATGAGGCCGCCGACATAGACCCGGCCGCCGAAGTTAGAAGCGATCTCTGGACCATTCCGGCGATTCGAATGAAGGGAGAGCGTGAGCACAAAGTCCCCCTGACGGGCTTGGCTTTGGCACAGTTGCCGTTCCGCCCCGTTTCCGACGTAACGTTGTCAACCTGTATCGCCCGCCACACGAAAACGCCCGCGACCACGCACGGCATGCGGTCGACCTTCCGTGATTGGGCTGGCGACTGCACAAGCTTCCCGCGGGATATAGCCGAAATGGCTCTCGCGCACGCGGTCAGCGACGAAACCGAGGCCGCCTATCGGCGATCAACAGCCTTGGCAAAAAGGCGCGAGCTGATGACGACTTGGGCCGCCTATTGCAGTGGTGCAATGAACGGTTGACGCAGCGAATCGCATAGGTCGTTTTACTTTTGGTCAGTTTTACGCGCCATCCTACATAGGTGGACTCGCGGTGACCGCAGCTTGCGGCCGAATTTGAGCCGGACCCTTCGGAGGACCGGTGTCGCGAGTCCCCTTCACTGGTCATTCAACCCGCGAATGCGCTGCTTCCGCGTGCGATTTGCTATGTCGGAGTTCTGACAAATGGACGAGTCTTTCACCATCAAAGAATTTTGCGCAGCCGAGAAAATCTGCCGCGCATCATTCTATAATCTGCAATCGCAGGGCAAGGCGCCGCAGACGTATCCTGTCGGCAACCAGCGCCGCATTAGCCGTGAAGCCTATGTTGCCTGGCGCACAGCCCGCCAAAATGCGTCGACGTTGGTAAACCATGAAACCTTGACAAGTTACTGACTACCACACTTCGATGCCAATCGCAATATGTATGTGGGGTTTCTGACCGCTGCACGTCCGTGCCGCAGAAGCCTAAACATAATGGAAACGAACTATCCCACGCCTGTTCTGCACTTCCCGGAAACGTTCGGCGACAATCTCACTCCGGAAACCATTGAAAAGTGGGCAGCCGGGCGCTTCGACGAAGATGGCGACTTCATCGTAAGCGGTGTTCCGAGGTCACCTTCCTGATGATGTCCTGATCTGCGAGTCTGATGGTTCCGATAACCGTTAGGCTTAGAATGGACACAGTGGATAATGCTATCACTAAGCCGGTTCATCGGCTTGAGGTGTTCACTGGCGCAGGTCGCCGGCGCACATGGAGCGCCGAGGATAAGGCACGGATCGTCGCTGAGATCGTAGCGAGCGGCGCTTCTGTCTCTGCCGTAGCCCGACGGCACGGACTTGCGCCGCAGCAATTATTTGGCTGGCGGCGGGAATTGCAAGTGTCCCAGGCTGCGCTTTCGCATGCTGAAGAGCTGCAGTTCGTTCCGGCCGTCCTGGACGCGGCACCGTCTTCTCCGCCCGTCCGCCGTCAACGCAGAATGCTGCGGCGCCAGGTTGAGCCCGGTGAGGGAATGATCGAGGTCGAGATCGACGGTGTGACGGTTCGGGTTGGCCGCGGTGCCGACGCAAAGACCGTGACAGCGGTGTTGCGAGCATTGAAAGCCGGCGCGTGATCGGCCCGACCGGCGCGGTCCGGGTGATGGTGGCGACCAGGCCTGTCGACTTCCGCAAGGGCGCCGAGGGACTGGCAGCGCTGGTGCGAGAGACCATGACGGCAGACCCGTTCTCGGGGGCGGTCTATGTGTTCCGGGCCAAGCGTGCGGACCGGATCAAGCTGATCTTCTGGGATGGCACGGGCCTGTGCCTGTTTGCCAAGCGGCTGGAGGATGGGATCTTTCGCTGGCCGAAAATCGAGGACGGTGTGATGCGTTTGTCGGCGGCACAATTGTCGGCATTGCTTGAGGGGCTGGATTGGCGGCGCGTTCATGAGGCGCGCGAGACGGCAACGCCGACGCAGCCGGGTTGATGATTTATCCTGCGGCGAAGTGAATCAGGAGCCTGGCAGGTCGTCGCAAAGTTCGGCCGAATATGATCTGATTTGGCATGCCGAGCGACGCACTGCCTGACGATCCCGAGACGCTAAAAGCGATGCTGCTCGCCGAGCGAGTGCAGAACGAGCGGCTGCGCCAGATCATCAAGGAGCTGCAGCGGCATCGCTTTGGTCGCAGGGCGGAGACGCTGCCCGAAGACCAGATGCTGCTGGGTCTCGAAGACGTCGAGCAGGCTGAGGCAGGCCATGCCGCCGAGGCCGACGGTTCATCGCCCGAGGACCGACAGGCCCGGGCTCACAAGCGCCGGATCAACCGGGGAACGCTGCCGGCGTATCTGCCGCGGATTGAGATCGTCGTCGACATCGACGACAAGACCTGCCCGTGCTGCCAGGGCGAGCTGCACCGGATCGGCGAGGACAGGAGCGAGCGGCTGGACATCGTGCCGGCGCAGTTCAGGGTGCTCGTCACCCGGCGGCCCAAATATGCCTGTCGGACTTGCGAGGACGGTGTTGTGCAGGCCCCGGCGCCAGCGCGGCTGATCGAGGGCGGCCTGCCGACCGAGGCCACCGTCGCCCAGGTTCTGGTGTCAAAATATGCCGACCATCTGCCGCTCTATCGCCAGGCCCAGATTTACGCCCGTCAGGGCATCGATCTGGATCGCTCGACGCTGGCTGACTGGGTCGGCCATGCCGCCTGGCACCTGCGCCCGCTGCATGAGCGTCTCCTGATCAGGCTCAGGGAATTGCCCAGGCTGTTCGCGGACGAGACCACCGCGCCCGTACTCGATCCCGGCCGTGGCCGGACCAAGACCGGCCAGCTATGGGCCTATGCCGCCGATGACCGTCCCTGGGGTGGGTCGGATCCACCGGGCGTTGCCTATGTCTACGCGCCCGATCGCAAAGCCGAGCGGCCCATCGCTCACCTCGAGGGCTTCAAGGGTATCTTGCAGGTCGACGGCTATGCCGGTTACCGCAAGCTGGCCGATCGTGGCGACGTCCGACTTGCGTTCTGCTGGGCGCATGTCCGGCGTAACTTCTACGAGCTCGCCACCCCCGGACCTGCGCCGATTGCCAGCGAAGCGCTCGAACATATCGCCGCGCTCTACGCCGTCGAGAAAGACAGCCGTGGCCGCGGTGCCGACGAACGCCGCGCCGTCCGACAGCAAAAAGCCCGCCCCCTCGTCGATGCCCTTGAACCGTGGCTGCGGGCAAAACTTGCTCTAATCAGTCAGAAGAGCAAGCTCGCCGAAGCCATCCGCTACGCCCTGTCGCGCTGGGAAGGTCTGACGCGCTTCATCGACGATGGTCGCATCGAGCTCGACAACAATACCGTCGAACGCTCCATCCGCCCCATCGCGATGCGCGAGTCATTATGCACTCCCTCTTCAAGTGTCTGTAAACATTGGAAGCGTGCCCGCGTCGACAACGCGACACGGGCGACCTTTCCGGGCCACCGCCGTTTTGACCGGCTCAGACGCCAGGTCGTCGGCACGGATTTGATGTGGTGCGCCGGGAGCAACCTGCACAGCCGCAAGGACACCGGCTTTGATAAGGCGCCGTATCGCGTGGTTTGTGACGCCTAAAACCTTTGCCGCCTCGGTCATGGTTAGCCATTCTCCATCTTTCTCCGCGGATCGATAGGCATGGATTCCACGCACGCGTCGAACGGAAGCGACGCGGTGCGCCGTCCAGGTCTTGCCTTGACCGGTGGGCAAGCCCATTCGGTTAAGCGACGCTGCGATATGTTCGTCAGACCAGCGGCCGGCCATGCTGCGCATGATCGCCAAAGCGTCTTCGGTCGTTGCGCAACCATGTTCACCAGTCCTTCTTATGGACGCGCAGTTCGGAGTGCTGACCACCACGCCAATGGATCGTGAGCACGACATCGCGCGCATCATCATCGACATCGACGACGATCTCGGTGATCAATGTCCGCAGCAGTTGCTGGCGGGCACGCATCGTAACACCCGGTGCATTCCACGCCGTTGATAGATTGTCCGCCAGATTGGTGAAGGCGCTCGGATCGACCTTGACGTCTGATGGCCTTTCAGCAGGCTGGCGTGTTTCCAGATCCCGGACTCGGCGGAGCGCGGCCTCCCAGTTCTTCTCCAACTGTGCGGCAATGAGACGATTGTCAGGATCGCAGGCGGCGTAGCGACGCTCGGCCAGGCTTGCCTCGTAGCGTGCCTGCTGCAATTCCAAGTCCATGATGCGTTTCTGATCTTCCTGTTGTTCTCTGTGCATCTGCTCCGCCTTGAACGCGGCTTCGATCGCCATTGGCTCCACCGCCTGCAACAACTCCCGGGCAATCGCGGCATCAACCCGCGGGCCGCCGAAGGTCATGCACCGGGGCAGACCCATCATAAGGTTTGGTTTGTCGCAGCGATATACCGGTCGGCTCTGCGGATTGCCGGTGTAGGCAACGCTCAGCCGCCGCCCGCATCGCCTGCAAGTCATCATCCCCGATAGGAGTGCCCTGCCACCCCGGCCGGACTTCGTACCGCCGGCACGACCGTAATTGTTGAGAGCGAGTTGCTTCTGGTTGCGTTCAAATTCGGCCCAGCCGAGATTTCAACATCGACGAAACCGCGTTGGCGCGCAACATCGACCAGATCATATTGGCGACGCTTGCTCTCCAGGTTGGTCATAACCTGGGATTGCGTCGACTGGCGCACATACACGACAGCCTTCCTCTTGAGAACGACCGCCGGAATCACCTCAGCGCTGGTCATCTTCAAGCTCCTCGACGCTGAGGCCGGCCGCCTGCATGAGGATCTGGGCCAGCACCGAGATGATCTTGTCCCGCTCGGCGGAGGCCACCCCTTTCAGCCGGCTGTTGTCGAATAAGAAGTTCATCTGCCGGCTCGGCGCCGCCGCCGGCAATCTCAGAGACTTCATTGCCTTCCTCCCGAACGATTGCGACATCGCTCCGAGAGTGTGCGGGGTTGGCCATACCTATCAATAGCCGCTCCAACTCGACGAGTGCGGCCAGATCGACGCGCGGCGCGCCGATTGTCATTCCGGCGCAAATCACAGGATCGAGCATCCAACCGGCGATCGATACCACGATGCCCGCCGGCCCTTGCACGCTAAGAAATTGGCCCGTCGCCCGCTGTTCTATGCGACGCACCAAGACCTTGCGGCCGAAATATGGATGATACCGGTAGTGGACTTCCAACT
>JBAUUA010000476.1:0-5675 GCA_049582465.1 Bradyrhizobium sp.
GCACGGCAGACGCTCGAGAACCTCGCCTCCACTATCGACGCCGACATCGGCCGCAACGTCGAGCTTTTCGACCTGTCGCTGCGGGCGGTGGCGAGCAGCATGGTGATGCCCGAGATCAAGGACGTCAGCAAAGAGATCCGGCATCTGATCCTGTTCGATCACGCCGCCACCGCCAAGCATTTCGGCGCGATCCAGGTCTTCAACACCAGGGGATGGCTGACCATCGACGCCTCGACGCTGGATCCGGTTCAGGAATATCGCGGCGACGAGGAATACTTCCAGATCCACCGCGACCAGCCCGACGCCGGACTGTTCATCAGCCGCCCGATGCTGCATCACGGCGCCTATGCGATCGTGCTGAGCCGGCGCATCACCGGCCCCGACGGCGGCTTTCTCGGCGTGGTCGCGGGCTCGATCCGCTTTTCCTATTTCCACGAGCTGTTCGGCCGCCTCAATCTCGGCGTCGACGACGCCATCACCGTTCTGCGCCAGGACGCCACCGTCATCATGCGCAGGCCATTCGACCTCGACGTGATCGGCAAGAATTTTGGCGACGTGCCGGGCGTGATGCACGCGCTGTCCGAGCCGAGCGGATGGTATTCGGGATCGGGCGCGATGGATGGCGTAGAGCGGCTCCTGGTCTGGCGCGACGGCACCAAGCCGCTGGCCGTTCTGGTCGGAAAGCCCTGGCACGACATTCTCAGCCTGTGGCGCACCGAGGCGACCCGGATCGGCGCCATCATGCTGGCGCTGGTGGCGTTCGTGCTTGCCGTGACGCTGTTCCTCGCCCGCGAAATCGGCCGCCGCGCCCGCGCCGAGGACAGGCTGGAGGAACTTGCGACCACCGACGCGCTCACCGGCTTGCGAAACCGACGCAAGTTCGACATCGAGATCGATTCCGAATGGCGCCGCGCGACGCGTCACAAGATGCCGGTCTCGCTGCTGATGATCGATGCCGACCATTTCAAGTCCTACAACGACACGTTCGGACACCAGGCCGGCGACGAGATGCTGGTGGGAATCGCCATCTGCATTTCGGATTCGGTGCGGCGGGCCGGCGATTGCGCCGTGCGCTATGGCGGCGAGGAATTCGCCGTGCTGCTGCCGGGGCTTGCGGCCGCCGAGGCAGTGCGCATGGCCGAAACGATCCGGCTGAAGGTCCGGCAATGGTCCGACGGCCCGACGGTCGCCACCGTCAGCATCGGGGTCGCGAGCCTGACGCCGGTTGCGAATTTGGATTGGTCGATCCTGGTGAAGGCCGCCGACACGGCGCTCTACGCCGCCAAGGCCGGCGGCCGCAACCAGTCGATGCTGGCCCGCATTCCCGATATTTCGCTGGCGGCTTAGGCTCTGCCGTCATCCTGAGGTGCGCGCTCTTGCGCGCCTCGAAGGATGGGCCACAAGCGACTATTCCTCATCCTTCGAGGCTCGCCCAAGAGGCTCGCACCTCCAGCGATAACGGCGAAGGCGTTACGCAGGGATGACGCTCCCTTTGCGGCAACAGGTGCTCCGTCACTTCGCCAGATACTTCTTCATCTCTTCGCGCAGGCCGTCGCGCAAATCCGCGCGTGCCATGCCGAAGGCGATGTTGGCGCGCAGGAATCCGGCCTTCGAACCGCAATCGTGCCGCTCGCCTTCGAACTCGACGCCGTAGAAGCTTTGCGTTTTCGCCAGGCCGATCATGGCGTCGGTGAGCTGGATCTCGCCGCCGGCGCCGCGCTCCTGGGTTTCCAGGATCTTGAAAATCTCCGGCTGCAGGATGTAGCGCCCGGTGATGGAAAGATTCGAAGGCGCGGTGCCCTTGGCCGGCTTCTCCACCATGCCCTCGACCTCGAACATCTTGCCGGTGCGCTTGCCGACGCCGCAGATGCCGTATTGATGCGTCAGGTGCGCGGGCACTTCCTCCACCGCGATCAGGTTGGATTTCTCGCCGAGCTTTGAGGCTACCTCGATCATCTGCTTCAGGCAGCCCGGCGTGTTGAGCACCAGTTCGTCCGGCAGCACCACCGCAAACGGCTCGTTGCCGACGATGTCGCGGGCGCACCAGACCGCGTGGCCGAGACCGAGCGGCGCCTGCTGGCGGGTGAAGCTCACCGATCCGGCCTCGGGCTGGTCACGCGCCAGGATATCCATCTCGGCCGTCTTGCCGCGGGCGGCAAGCGTGGCGTCGAGCTCGTACATGCGGTCGAAATGGTCCTCGATCACGCCCTTGTTGCGGCCGGTGACGAAGATGAAATGCTCGATGCCGGCCTCCCTGGCCTCGTCGACCACGTACTGGATCAGCGGCCTGTCGACGATGGTCAGCATTTCTTTCGGCATCGCCTTGGTGGCGGGCAGGACGCGGGTGCCGAGGCCGGCGACCGGAAAAACGGCTTTGCGGATCTTCATGGTTTTCGGGAATGCCTTGAGAGAATGGGTGGATTTGATCCCACGTTGGTAGCCGGTTTGCAGCCGGGAACAAAGGCGGATGTATGGAGCGCGATGCCTCAACCGCCGCTTAGGGTAAATCCGCGCCCGCGGGTCTGTTCCCGTCCCTTGCGAGGCCGGCGGAACCGATCGCCAGGCGCCCGCGAGATTTCCCCCCAAACAAAATCTCGCCTCTGTTAATCTATTGGAAACCGCCACGAGGCCTGCTGAGGCGGGATATTTTTTGGGTAGCGGGTAAGACATGACACGACGGACGGGACGTTTGGCTAAACTGCGAACCGGCGCGGCGATCACCGCCGCCGCATTGCTGGTATTTGGCCAGGCGCATGCGCAGTCCTCCAGCGGCGGCGGGCCGTTGGGCTTCCTCGACGGCCTCTTCACCGGCTCGCTCTCCAGGGGCGGCCAGGGTGCGCCGTCAGGCCAGGCGCAAACCGCCCCCGGCAGCGGACCGCTGCCCTGGAGCGGGGAGGACGGCGCCTCCGGCCATCCCTTGATGACGGCCGCCGCGATCCGCGAAGCGGCGGCGAATTTCGACAATTGCGTCGCCTCGATGTGGCCTGATGCCGCACGCCGCAACATCTCGCGCGAAAGTTTTGAGCGTTTTACGGCCGGCCTCGCGCCCGATCTGCGGCTGATGGACCTGATGGATTCGCAGCCGGAATTCACCAAGTCGATCTGGGATTATCTAGACATCCTCGTCAACGACACCAGGCTCGCCAAAGGCCGCGAGATCCTCGCCAAATACAAGCCGCAGTTCGACGCGACGGAAAAGGCCTATGGCGTCGACCGCTATACGATCGCGGCGATCTGGGGCATCGAGTCGAACTACTCGACCCAGATGGGCGACCGCAACGTGGTGCAGTCCACCGCGACGCTCGCCTGCGTCGGCCGCCGCCAGAAATATTTCAAGGACGAATTCCTCTCGGCGCTGGAAATCCTGCATCACGGCGACCTGCGTCCCGAGCAGATGCGCGGCTCCTGGGCCGGCGCGTTCGGCCCCACCCAGTTCATGCCGACCGCGTTCAAGCGCTATGCGGTCGATGCCGACGGCGACGGCCGCCGCGACGTGGTCGACGACGCTGCCGACCTGATCGCCTCGACCGCCAACAACCTGAAAAAGGACGGCTGGCAGCCCGGCCAGACCTGGGGCTACGAGGTCGTGGTGCCGCAGGGCTTCAACTACATGCTGGCGGACCGTGCCAAGGCAATGACGATTGCGCAGTGGGAGCATCTCGGCCTCAGGCCCGCGACCGGCCAGCCGTTCGCCCATCCCACCGAGAAGGCCTATCTGCTGGCGCCTGCCGGCGCCGAAGGCCCCGGCTTCCTGATGCTGCAGAATTTCCGGGTGATCATGAAATACAATCCGGCCGAGGCCTATGCGCTGGCGATCGGCCATTTCGCCGACCGCCTGCGCGGCGGCGCGCCGTTCGTGCAGCCCTGGCCGCGGCAGGAACGCGAATTGTCGCGGGCCGAGCGGCTGGAACTGCAGCAGCTGCTGGTGCAGCGCGGCTTCTACCAGGGTACCCCGGACGGCCAGCTCGGCGGCCAGACCCGCGAGGCGCTGCGCGGGTTCCAGGCCTCGATCGGGGCGCCGGCCGACGGATTTGCCTCCTCCGACGTGCTGGAACGGCTCAGGGGCCGCTGAAGCGTCGATTTTCCCCTTGGAGCCCGGGCTCTGATGAATCAGAACCCGGGCTCCATTTCTTTTTTTGACGCGTTTTCTTTACGCGAACCGGCAGCCACTTCGCTCGAAAACGCTATAAAAGTAACCTTCCAGACGACATTTTCGGCCCGCCCTTGACGGCGGCGGCCGATGGCCGGTTTATGGTGGAAAACCTGCCCGTTTAAGGCCTGATTCCGTTACTATATTGACTGCTTCGCGATCCATTGCGACCGAGCCGCATGCAAAAGCCAAAGTCCTTTTTCCGGGTGTTCACCGAGAGCGGCCCCTTGATCGCGCTGGCGGTTGCGGTTGCGCTGCTGGTCGGGCTCGCCGGGCCGGCATCGGCGCAGTTCTTCAATTTCGGCGGATGGTCGCGGCCCCAGCCGGTTCAGCCGCGCCCCAACGGCGGGGGCGGCTGGTTCGGCGGCGATCTGTTCGCGCCGTTCCAGCAACAGCAGCAGGCGCCGAAGCGGGTCGAGAGTTTTTCCAGGGCGCCGCCGCCGGAGAAGCGCGACACGGTACCGGAGCGCAACGTGCTGGTGCTGGGCGACGCCATGGCTGACTGGCTCGCCTATGGCCTCGAGGACGCCTATGCCGAACAGCCGGATATGGGCGTGATCCGGAGGCACAAGACCGTGTCCGGCCTGATCAGGTATCAGCCCAAGGGCGATCCGGCCGATTGGGCCGCCGCGGCCAAGGGCATCCTCGCCACCGAGAAGGCGGACGCCATTGTCGTCATGCTCGGGCTCGACGACCGCCAGCCGATCCGCGAACCCGCGGCCGACAAGGACAAACCATCCGACAAGAAGGGCGACAAGAAAGACGCCAAGGCCAAGCCGGATGCCAAGGCCGACGCCAAGACGGACACCAAGGCTGGCGACGCCAAATCCGGCGCCGACGCTGCGGCCAAACCTGACGACAAGACCGTCGATACCGAATTGTCGCCGGACGATGCCGCCGACAATGACACGCCGATCATCGCCCCGGAGAAGAGCACGCGCTCGCCGAACGGCGTCTACCAGTTCCGCGAGGAACGCTGGGTCGAGCTCTACACCAAGAAGATCGAGGAGATGATCGCCGTCCTGAAAACCAAGGGTGTGCCGGTGCTCTGGGTCGGCCTGCCCGCGGTGCGCGGCCCCAAGGCGACGGCCGACATGCTGTTCCTGGATGCGCTGTATCGCGACGTCGCCGGCAAGGCCGGCATCACCTATGTCGATGTCTGGGACGGTTTTGTCGACGAGGCCGGCCGCTTCCTGCAAAAGGGCCCCGACTTCGAAGGCCAGATCCGACAGCTGCGTTCCTATGACGGCGTGTATTTCACCAAGCCCGGCGCGCGCAAGCTTGCCCATTACGTCGAGCGCGAGATCAACCGGCTGCTGGCGTCGCGTTCGGCGCCGATCGAACTGCCGACCGAACCGGCGACGCCGGACGCCAATGCCCAGCCCGGCCAGCCGGCGCCGCGTCCGCTTGCAGGCCCGATCCTGCCGCTGGTGGCCTCTTCCGTCGGCACCGATCAACTGCTCGGCGGCCCCGGCTCGCGTCCGGCTGCGGTCGATGCGCTGGCGGCACGGACGCTGGTGAAGGG
>JBAUUA010000477.1:0-3744 GCA_049582465.1 Bradyrhizobium sp.
GAAAATGCTCGACCACAAGCTGCTCAACAAGATCGAGGCGCTGGGGCCCCCAACGCTGGAGAACCTGTCGCGCTTCGTCTGGGAGCGGGTCCAGCATGCCGGGCGGGTCACGCGGGTGACTATTCACCGCGACAGCTGCGGTGAAAGCTGCACCTATTACGGCCCGCAAGCTTAACCGTCATTGCGAGGAGCCAACGGGTCGCGCAAAATGCGCGCCCGATGACAGGCTCCGCGACGAAGCAATCCATTCCTTCTTCGTGGCGCCACGGATTGCTTCGCGGAGTTTATCATCGGGCGGCGCTTCGCGCCGACCCGGTGGCTCGCAATGACGGAGAATAACGGTTAGGAATTCCACATGGACATGTCCGTGATCGAGGATCGCAAGGCGCGCGCGCGGGGCTGGTTCGAGCAGTTGCGAAACGACATCTGCGCCGCCTTCGAGAAGCTCGAGGACGACGCGCCGGCGTCGCTCTATCCGGGCGACGCGGGGCGTTTTGCGCGCACGCGCTGGGACCGCACCGACCATACCGGCCTGCCCGGCGGCGGCGGCGTGATGAGCGTGATGCGCGGGCGGCTGTTCGAGAAGGTCGGCGTGCACTGCTCGACCGTGCATGGCGAATTCGCCCCCGAATTCCGCGCACAGATTCCCGGTGCGGCCGAGGACCCGCGCTTCTGGGCGTCGGGCATTTCGCTGATCGCGCATCTGCGCAATCCGAACATCCCGGCGGTGCACATGAACACCCGCTTCGTCGTCACCACCAAGGCCTGGTTCGGCGGCGGCGCGGATTTGACGCCGGTGCTCGACCGCCGGCGGACCCAGGACGATCCCGACACGATGGCGTTTCACGCCGCGATGCAGGCCGCCTGCGGCGGCCACAACGGTGTTGCCGACTACGACAAGTACAAGAAGTGGTGCGACGAATATTTCTATCTGCCCCACCGCAAGGAAGCCCGCGGCATCGGCGGTATTTTCTACGACTGGCACGACAGCGGCGACTGGGACGCCGACCTCGCCTTCACGCAGGAAGTCGGCCGCGCCTTCCTGAAGATCTATCCTGCACTGGTCCGGCGCAATTTCAACACGCCTTGGACCGCCGATGACCGCGAGGAACAGCTGATCCGGCGCGGCCGCTACGTCGAGTTCAACCTGCTCTACGACCGCGGTACCATTTTCGGCCTGAAGACCGGTGGCAATGTCGATTCGATCCTGTCGTCGCTGCCCCCCGAAGTGAAGTGGCCTTGAGACGATGGCGCCAAGACAAATGACGCAACTGCCCCGCGCGATGCTGATCGACATGGACGACACGATCCTGTCGGCCTATGGCCGGCCGGATATCGCCTGGAACAAGGTCGCAGCCGAATTTGCCGCCGAGTTTGGGTCCATTCCGTCGCAACAGGTCGCTACTGCGGTCGTGGAGTTCGCGCGCGGGTTCTGGGCGACGGCGGACGCCGAGTGGCGGCTCAAGCTCGAGGAAGCCAGGCACGTGGTGGTCCAGGGCGGATTTGCAGCACTTGCGGCACGCGGCCACCCACCGCTGCCGCTGGACCTCGCGGTCAGGCTCGCCGATCGCTTTCACGCCTATCGCGAAGAGGAAATGTTCGTGTTCCCGGGCGCGCATGACGCGATCGACGCGCTGCGGGCGCATGGCGTGAAACTGGCGCTGGTGACCAACGGCGCCGCCGGCCCGCAGCGCGCCAAGGTCGAGCGCTTTGCGCTGACGCATCGCTTCGATCATATCCAGATCGAGGGCGAGCATGGCTTCGGCAAACCGGAAGAGCGCGCCTATCTGCACGCCATGGCGGCGCTCGGCGTCACCGCGCCCGAGACCTGGATGGTCGGCGACAATCTGGAATGGGAGGTCGAGGCGCCGCAGCGCCTCGGCATCTACGCCGTCTGGATCGACGTCCACGGCGAAGGTCTGCCCGCGGATTCCGGCATCAGGCCCGATCGCATCATCCGCTCGTTGACCGAACTGCTGCCCGGCGGCCGCTGACAGCGGCCATCATATCGGCCATCTCTCCGAGTCTGATCCGTCCGACGAGAATGATCGGCCGTGATCGGCCTGTCATCCCACAGCGGTAGCCTGTGCGCAGCGTCAATCAACGCGGAGGTAAAAATCATGGACTTGAAACCGGGCGACGTCGTCATCCTGAAATCCGGCAGTCAGCCAATCACGGTGGCGGAAGTAAACGGGGATAGCATCCTCTGCGTCTGGATGGGCGCAGAAGGCGACCTGTTTCGCGAAACGCTTCCGGTAGCCGTGCTGGAACCGGCGGAAATTGAAGTTTCGGATGAAGAGGAGGAAGAGGACGAGGAAGGCGAAGAGTAAGGACAAAGGCGTCGACAACAGCCGCGGGAAAGGCAACGCTGATCGAGAGCTTGCCCTGCCGGCCGGCGATGGATGTTGGACACCGTTGACGGCGGCGCCCACGGTGTTCATCATCCTTGGCCGCGCGGTCGCCTTGCTTACGTAGTGCGCTAACCCGGTGGAGTGGTAGCCATGATGCATAACCTCGTAGCCGGATTTGTCCTGACGGCTTTGGTGATCATGGGCTTGCTTGCCTTCGTCCAGAAACATGAAGGGTGCTTGCACGGGC
This sequence comes from Bradyrhizobium sp., assembly GCA_049582465.1. Classification (GTDB taxonomy): domain Bacteria; phylum Pseudomonadota; class Alphaproteobacteria; order Rhizobiales; family Xanthobacteraceae; genus Bradyrhizobium. Next base: position 2,599 of record JBAUUA010000477.1, read on the forward strand.
ACTCGCTCAAGACCTTTAAGCCTTGCGGCTCGGTCAGCACTTCAATGTAGCGCTGGCCGCGCCGGTCTTGCGGCCAAGGATGCGCAAGTGGCTCGGATCACCGTGAGCGCCCTTTCGCGGTGCCAGATTACTAACCGAAGAAAGATCGCAGCGCCGATGAAATCATCACCAGGCCGCCGGCGATCACGGCGACGTCGAGGATCGCGGCGTGGATATGCACCGGCATGCGCTCGACGAAGGTGCGCGCCAGAAACGCACCCGGCAGCGCAATGCCGCCGATCAGAATCGCCAGCGCAAGCACCTGCGCGGTGACGACGCCGGCCAGCCCAAACACCGAGATCTTGATGATGCTGGTGGCGACCGAGATCACGGCGTCGGTGGCGATCACGCCCGCGCCTTCCAGCCCCGCCGCCATCAATAGCGACAACAGGATCACGCCCGAGCCGGAGGTGCCGCCGACCAGGGCGCCGTAACCCACTGCACCGACGCCGAGCCCGGTATCGCCGATCCTGACATCGCGGCGCCGGGCCAGGCGGCGCAGCGGCACGCTTAAAATCAGCATGGTGCCGATCACCAGCGCCGCGCCGGCACTGGTGAGCTTCGTGTAGCCATACGCGCCGAGCGCGGTGGTCAATGCCGCCGCCAGGATCACGATCAGCGCGCGGCGGCGATCGGCGTAGCGCAAGTAAGCCGCGGTGCGGCTGAGATTGGTGAAGATCGAGGAGATGGCGATGATCGGCACCACCGGTTCGGCGCCGACCATGGGCACCAGCACCAGCGGCATCAGCGCGCCGGTACCGTAGCCGGCCAGTCCTCCGACGACGGAGGCAAACAGCGCGACGCCGGCAACCAGCAGCAGCTGAACCAGGGAAATATCGGCAAAGCCGGAGAGGATATTCACAGTCTGAGATCGCGGGTGAAACGGGTTACGGTCTGGTCGGCGATGGCGTCGAGCGCGGTTTTTTCCAGCGGGAAATTCGCCGCAAGCCAGGCGTCTTCGGCCAGTCCCAGCACCTGCCCGAGCGCCGGACCCTCGGCAATGCCGCGCGCGATGAAGTCCGCCGCCTTAAGCGGAAACTTCGGCGCGGTCCAGCGCTCCGGCAGCAGCGCAAGCGCCCGCCACTGCGCGGAATGGCCGTCGTCCCC
>JBAUUA010000478.1:0-3810 GCA_049582465.1 Bradyrhizobium sp.
CCGCGCGCTTTTCGGGTTTTTTCGCGAAACTCTCGCCGCGGACGCTGGCCTGGTCGGCGAGTTTGGGTGCGCTCGCGCTGTTGCTGCAGGCCGGCGTGATCGGCGCGGTGCTGGTCAAGAACCAGAACTCCACGTTCCAGACCGCGTCGTTGAGCACCAACGAGCCGATCACCCGCGACCTCGCAGGCGGCACGCCGCCGCACGCGCTGGTGCGGTTCGCGCCGGACGCGCGCATCGCCGATATCACGGCGCTGCTCGACAACTACCATGCCTCGATCGTCGACGGCGCCAAGGGTGGCATGTTTAGGCTGCAATTCGGCAACAGGGCGATGAGCAAGGAAGACATCGCCGCGCTGATGAGCAGACTGCAAAGCGAGAAGATCGTCAGTCTCGCGGTGGCGACGCCCTAGAGCCGCGGCGTTTTGAGTGCAGGCCGAGGTCCGATGATCCACGATCGTGCGAATTGGCGGATGACGGCGCGGCGCGCGGCGCTGGCGCTGGCATCGGCGGTTTTGCCGCTCGTCTGTCCCGATGGATCGGCAGTTCACGCGCAAAGCATCATGCGCTCGCCCAGCATCAGCGTCCAATCGCGCATCCCGAGCATCAATCCGACGATAACGCCGCGGATCGATCCGGGCATCGCCGCCAGATCGGTGACGGCCATCGGCAGGACGTCGCCGAACCTGCGGATCCGGCCGGCCTGCGGCTCCGCCTATCGCGATGGCGACGGCGCGTGTCTGGATCAGCCGGTGACCTCGACCGATGGCGGCGGCAGCGGGCCGTCGGGCAAGAAGGCCGGCACCGGCGCGGGCCGCGACGCCTCGCAGGTCGCGGCGCTCAATTTGCGCAACGTCGCCAACGAGATCGTGGCCGAGATCGACGGGTCGCTGACCGATGCGCAGGCCGACGAACTGGCGCGGCGCCACAGGCTTGCGCGCCTGCGGTCGCAGAATTTTCCGCTTGTCGGCGCCACCATCGGCCTGTTCCGCATCACCGACCGCCGCTCGATCGAGACCGTCAGCCGCGAACTCGCTGCCGATTCCGGTTTTCGTTCGGTGCAGCCGAACTTCCGCTATCTGCTGCAGGACCAGAAGACGATTCCAACCGAGGGCGATCCCGCGCAATATGCGCTCGCCAAACTCAGATTACCCGAGGCCCATACGCTGGCGCACGGCGCCAACGTCACCGTCGCCGTGATCGATTCCGGTATCGACGTCAGGCATCCCGAACTCGCGGGTGCGATTGCGGACAGTTTCGATGCGCTCGGCAGCAAGGAAGGCCCGCATGTCCATGGCACTGGCATCGCAGGCGCGATCGTGGCGCACGCGCGGCTGATGGGGAGCGCGCCGGCAGCGCGGCTTTTGGCGATCCGTGCGTTCGGCACCTCGGCGAAGGGCGCGGAAAGCACGACGTTCGGGGTGCTGAAAGGGCTCGACTACGCGGCCGGGCATGGCGCGCGGATCGTCAATATGAGCTTCGCGGGGCCGAAGGATCCGTTGATCGAACGCGGTATCGCCGCGGTCGCTGCCAAGGGCATCCTGCTGGTCGCAGCCGGCGGCAATGGCGGGCCGAAATCGCCGCCGCTCTATCCGGCTGCCAATCCCAATGTGATCGCGGTCAGCGCCACCGACGCCCAGGACAAGTTGTTCGCGGCGTCGAACCGCGGCGCCTACATCGCCGTCGCCGCGCCCGGCGTCGATATCTTCCTGCCGGCACCGGACGAAAAATATCAGATGACGTCCGGCACCTCGTTTTCCGCCGCTTACGTCTCCGGGTTGGCTGCCTTGATGCTCGAGCGCAATCCGGCGTTGAAGCCGGACGAAGTGCGCGCGATCCTGACGCAGACCGCGCGCGATCTCGGCACGCCCGGCCGCGACGATCTGTTCGGCGCGGGGGAGGCCGACGCCTATGCGGCGGTCTCGGCCGCTGCCAGCGCGCCGCTGGTTGCGGCGACCGATGCGCCGGCGCCCGTCGCCGACAGAAAACGGGATCGTCAGGAGATGCCTTCGACCCGCGCCCTGGACGTGCCGGCGCCCGCCATGGCCGCCGACAAACCGGCGGCTGCCAGTCGTTCAGCCGGGCAATGAGTTCCATCCGGGACCCTTTACGCGTCGATGCAAAACGAGGCGCTAGGTTCTTGATTTGACGCGTTTTTCGGATCCGAACCGGTACTCGAAAACGCTCCGAAAAAGCCTGCCCAAGAGTTAAAAAAATTCACTTCCGGTTTGAACGTTTGGCGGCCCTTGCGCGACAGAATAGATGTGGGAGCGGTTATCCCTCCCCATCGAGGCTGTATTCGGCGCGAGCGCCCATCCACCCCAAGCGCCCATATGGCTTGACCCGTCCGGTTGTCCCCCCGGACGGGTCTCTCGTTTCTGGCGCTGTTTCCCGCGCATCAATGCAAACGACATCCCGCATGTTGGGGCGCGCTTCCCCCGGGGAACTGCGCAGTTCCGTCATGCCGATATGTCCCTTGACTGTTGATCGGCAGGAAAACCCCTGATGACTACGGCTTTTGTTCGATAATTCGCGGTCGACTGGAAGGCTCGCTAGACTTCCGTAAAGTTTTCCACAAAATATATATGTCACGTGTGATTGATTCGTGCCGGTTGCGTCAGCGTCCGTTATTCTCTCCTTACGGGCTGGTTCATGACACATCAACTCAGCGTGGCACGCAGCCGCGACGTGGTCGCGCGCTGGTGCGCTCTCGCGGAGCGGCGCCTCGAATATCTCACCGAATTGTTCGAAACCGGCCGCTGGCGCCGCTTTCACAGCGAACTCGATTTTCTCGCGAATATCCAGGAAGCCAAGGCTGCGGTCGCAACCTGGCGCGAACTTTCATCGCGCGAGGCGTCTCGCGACAAGACCGCCATCGACCTGTCCTGGCTCCGTCGCCCGACGACGAAACTGCCGCCCATCGGGCGACTGCCGGACCCTGTTCACCGGCCCGAGCCAGTGGCGATTTCGGCAGAACCGCCGCGATCGATTATCTCGATCGTCCCGAAAGCCGATCCTGCTCCACCGGATGAAGTGTCTGCCGCGCCGGAGTCGGACCATTCCTGGGAACTCACACGGGATATTACGGCGGCCATAACCGAGCGCTATCCGTTGCTGCGCAACGCGCTGTAACGACTATCGCCGCACCGCGTTGGTCCCCATCACCACCTGGGCAAAGCGCTGCGCGCCCTCGGCGGAAAGATCAGGCGTGACCGGGCGGGAGTGATCCAGCCCGACCACGGCGCCGCGCGGTGTCTCAGAGATCATGTTGTTGTTGACCAGCGCGGTCCCGGCGCCGTCCGCCACCGACACGCCGATCCCGACAAAAGCCTTGCGGATCACGTTGCCCGAGATCGCGACGTCGCGCAGATATTTGCCCCAGCCGGCGACGATCCCGAACGACGGCGCGTTCTCGATCACATTGCCTGTCACCGCGGTGTCGGCCTCGACATAGATGCCGATGCCGGCGTCGTCGTCCGGCGCGGTGCCGATCGGGCGCTTCGGCAACAGATTGCGGATGATGTTGCCCTGCACGACGGCGAGGCGTCCGCCCTCGTTGAAATTGCAGACGGAGACGCCGACCGCCGCGCCGTCCACGGTGTTGTTGGCGATCACGGCGCCCTCGAAGGAAAACTCCGAATACAGCGCCACCTCGCGGACCTCGCTGACGCTGTTGCCCGTGATCTGGATGTTGGCGGCCGAATTGCCGCGCACCGCGGAATAGTCGCAGTTGCGGATCCGGTTGCCGCGCACGATCACATTGCCGGCGCGAAAGGCGTTGATGGCGTTGCCGTATTGTCCGGAGCCGCCGGG
>JBAUUA010000479.1:0-4373 GCA_049582465.1 Bradyrhizobium sp.
ACGGGATCGAGCGGTGCGGTCATGCGGGGGTCCCTGGCAGCCTTCCAAAAGCGCGGCAGCATATCCCGACACCGGACGACGGCAAGCCGGACGGTAAATGGTTGGAACGGGCCGCCAGGCAGCCGGAATCGTGCCCGCCGATAGGCGAGATTTGTTGCTTTGTGAGGCGGTTACGCCTACAAGACCGCCTTCAAGGGAACAGCTGCCATGGCCCACAATTACGCGATCAATGACGACGTCCATCACCAGCTCCAGGGACCGCAGGGTCGCGCCGTGGTCAAGGAACGCAGCATCTATACCATCGTCAGCTGTCTGCCGATCGAGTCGGACGGCCGCCCGCGCTACCGCATCAAGAGCAAGACCGAGAACGTCGAGCGCGTGGTGACCGAGGAGCAGATCAGCCGGCTCGGCTGATCCGCCATTGTCTGATTATTAGCATTTGGTCATGTAGCCCGGATTGGCTTGCTATTTGCCCAGGAGTGGCGTAAACGCCACTCATTCGAGTTAATCGATTTGCTTGTTGATCGCGCCGAACCGGCTCTACTCCCCAAGACATCGCTGAAATCGGATCAAGCCCGCGCGAAGCTCGTGCGGGCGGCACCCGCGCATTTGCGCATCTTGGAGAAGTAAAAATGGCTACCGGAACAGTTAAGTGGTTCAACGCGACCAAGGGCTTCGGCTTCATTCAGCCTGACGACGGCGGCACCGACGTGTTCGTGCACATCAGCGCCGTCGAGCGCGCCGGCATGGGTTCGCTCAACGAAGGCCAGAAGCTTTCGTTCGAAGCGAAGGTCGACAGCCAGCGCGGCAAGACCAGCGCGGAAAACCTTCGCGCCATGTGATGCCAGCTGAACCGGGATTACCGCGGATGTACCGGGATCTCGGATCAGCAGCGTTACCTTAAGCGAACAGCATCAAGCCCGCCGGTCAAACCGGCGGGCTTTTTCACGACGTCGATGGAGATGCGGCCGCGGACCGGTCGCCGATCCCGTCGGGATGCTCGAGGAGAGGTTCACGCAGCGCTTGGGTTAGCGCACCTCGAGGGGCTATTGCGCTTTCTCATGCGCGGCGATGCCGACGGCCTTGTAGTCGTAGGTCGGATAGAACTCGGTGCGGTAGCTGCCCCAGGCGGTGTTCTCCAGGATGCGGTTGACCTCGCGCAGCCGCGACGCCGGCAGCCGCAGCGTCACGACCTGTCCGATTCCCATCATCACATACCAGGAAACGACTTCGACGCCGGGCGGCGGGAAGGCCTTGTAGAAGCCCTGCTTCTCGAGCTGGGCGTTGAGTTCGCTCAACGGGCGTGACTGGTCATGCTTGAAGAATACCGTCAGCATGACGGCGTTGTCGGCCGTCGGCGCTGCGTTCTCGGCGGGTGCCGTCGCGGTCTGCGCACCGGCATCCGGGACCGGCGCCAACACCGCGGCGAGCGCCGCGATCGCGATCGCTAATCCCCTCCATCGGCCCATGGCCATCTCCCTCTGCTGTGCGTCGGCGGCCGCCGGATTGGCGGACGGCGATGATCGCAAACTCGCGACCCGACAGCCAGGTTCCTGACCGCGGCGGTTCACCCTGCAAATGTTAAGCATTTCACAGTCTTGTGCCGGGATCGGGGCTAATCATCACCCCTTGCCCGGGTCACTCCCAGATCGAGGACCGGGAAATGAAGACGCGGCGGATGGCGTACTGGTGGTTCAGGTTTGTCGTCTCTGGACGATTCCTGGAAAAATTCCTGAGCTGGCGACGCTGAGGCGGAGCTGAAAGGCCCGTCGCAGGCGCGCGACTTCTCAGGCCGCCCCGGTCAGCTTCTTCAAGAGCGAGCTGCTGCCCGCCACCGCATCGCGGCCCTTATACGCCAGATAGGTCAGGCGTCCCGCAAGGGAATCATGGCTGCGCAGCCTGCGCGATCCCAGCACGTGGCCGACATTGTCGGGAAACCGCGCCACCTCGGCCTCGACCAGGGTGGCGATGGACGTCATCAGGGCTTCGAGCCGGACTCCCCACTCGGATTGATCGAGTTGGTCGATGCGGACCTGCAGCGCGTATTCGGTGTCGTAGACATCGGTCAGGATCTCCTTGGCGACCAGGACGCGGTTATTCCTGAGCGCCACGCGCAGCGTCGCGCGCTTGTCTTCGAGCCGGTCCAGCACCATCGAGACCACGATCGCATAGGGCGTGGCGGCGACGTCCGCGGCGTTCTTGCTGGAGGCGGCCTTGGTGGCAAGGCGGATCAACTGCCAGGAAGTCTTGAGCCGACTGCCCACCATCGCCAACGCAAAGGGAACGACGTCGGCATGCTTCTTTGCGAACGCATTGAGCAACGCCGTGATCTTGGCGACCCGCGCGTCGTCGAACTTCGCGATGGCGGCCGGCAACGCCGCGTTGAATTTTGCCAGCGCATCGCGCTCGCGCAGCACGGCTTGCATCTTGGTCAGGTCGGTGAAGGCCGAGCGCGAAGCCGTGTAGCTCGCGAGTTTCTTGCGGGTCTGCTCGACGCCGTCGGCCGAGCCGAGCGTATTTTCGAGGTATTTGACGACCTTGATCTGGAACGTGGCGGCGACCTGACCTGCTTCCTTCGGCTTGTTGGCGAGGGTCAACTGGTCGACCTGCTTGATGTAGTCGCGCGCCATCGTCGGCAACAGATCCCGGCTGATCCACTCCCAGATCGCAGCCAGCGAGCCGCGCTGTATCAGGCCGGAATTGGCATGCTCGGGAGCGCCATCGACGAGCAGCGGTTCCAGCGGCGCAAAGAAATAGCGCGAGGGGGTGTTGACGCGGTTTTGCGTGGAACCGTCCTTGCGGAATTCCGCGCGCAGCTTGGCGAGAATTTCGGCGGTGCCCGGCATTTCGCCTTCGGAGGTCTCCAGCCGCTCGAGTTCGGTCAGGAGACAGTTCCGCGTTAGCGGTGTCAGCCGCTGCAGGAACTCCTGAATCCGGTCGGCGAGCGCCATCTGGTCTTCTGCGATTCTGCCCAGCTATCAACGCGCCTTCAACCGCGACGGCGCACGAATCTGGCGTATGGAACCACAAAAACAGTTCGCGCCAGATTAAGAAGTAAACGCCGACCCCCGTGAAACTACGGGCATTCCCGATTTACCCGGGAAGCAGTTCTACGGTCCGTAGAATTACGGGGGTTTTTGGCGCACATCGCGCAATACTGGCGGTTTTTGAATGGGTTGGCGCGATTCGCGCTGAGGGCGGCCGCGGCCTTGCGTCGGTCCGTTTGTCAAAAACTCCGTATTCTTACTGAGTAAAAAATTAACCCTCGGCGAGCCCAGGCTCGTTAAACAAATCGTATGGGACATCAAGAAAACCGAATCACTGATTCGCCTTTCTCGAAGTGGATCGAAAGTAGCGCGCCACCCGACGACGACCTGGAAACAGTCCGGCTGTCTGCCGCACGCACGCGGGCCATGGATGAAGCAGGGGCGGCGATCGCCCGGCAGCTCAACGGTCCATTGACCGCCCTGTTGCTCTATATGGGCGAGATCAAGCAACACAGTCTGCAGCTGTCGCAGGCAGCGGGAAATCGGGTTTATCTGCAGCAGGTTGTCGAGAATGCCCTGCAGCAGACCGAGCGCGTCTGCGCCATGATCAAGCAGATAGCGGACGCGCACGAGGAGCCGGCCGCCGAGGGCGGCCGCAAGGCCGGATTGGAGAAGCGGGCCGGCCGCGGCAAGGACGCAAGCCGGACGCCGGGCGTGATGTTCGCATCGAGCGCCGGCCAGAAGCCCCTGACCAGGCGCGAGCGCGAAGTCCTGAGCCTGATCAGCGAAGGCTACTCGAACAAACAGGGCGCGCTGCGGATGAGCATCAGCCCGAGGACCTTCGAAAGCCACCGCGCGGAGGCGATGCGAAAGCTCGGCGCGCGAAACACCGCGGACCTCGTACGCCTGGCGCTGCTGCATCCAGCCGTCTAGCGCCCGATCGGTCCCGATCGAATCCGGGCCGGAGTTCCCGACTGTTTCCCTGCGCGCGCCTTCTTCGCGCGGAGAGGCGGCCATCCCCATCGAGTGCCGGGCCGGCTTCGTTCCGACAACGCCATGAGATCCGGCGTGGCGCGGCAAGCCGGTGCTCACGCGCCGGGCGCGCAATCGCTGGCCGGCCCGTTTGGGCATTTTCGGGGATCGAAGGTGTTGCCGGCGATACCGGGCGATGCGCACTCTCGTCAAGAGCGAGCGGATCAGTAGTAATCTTCCGCGAACGAGTGAATGTGGGGCGCGACCGGCCGCGAGACATGCTGCTTCGCCGGGCTCGGAATGATCGTGATGGTCCAGCGCTGCGGAATGCCCGACTTGCTTTCAAGCACCGAGCGAACGTGGCCCGTGATCGTCGATCCGCCCGACCTCACTGTCGTGGTTCTGCCGTTGAAC
>JBAUUA010000480.1:0-1587 GCA_049582465.1 Bradyrhizobium sp.
TGGCGCCGCAGCACTTTATCGGCAGTCTGGTCCGGGTTCAAATGGCGGGACGCGCGACCGGCGGCCTCTTGCGCGGGCTCGCCGTGCAAACTCGACAATCGCCGTGAAGTTCTTCAGGGATGGTCCAACAATCGCCATCCCGACCTTCGCCGGGACGACGGGAGAAAAGTCACTTCTCCCGGAACGCGCGCATCAGCTGGTCGCTGAGCGGCTTGATCAAATAGGACATCATGGTGCGGTCGCCGGTCTGCACGAAGGCTTCGACGGGCATGCCGGGGATCAGCCGGGCTTCGCCGAGACGCGCGATCTCCTCCGGCGACATCGAGACGCGGATCGTGTAATAGGATTGCCCGGTGCGCTGGTCGGTGGTGACGTCGGGCGAGACGCGGGTGACCACGCCGTTCAGTTCCGGCGTGGTGCGCTGGTTGAAGGCCGACAGCCGCAGCAGCGTCTTCTGGCCGATCTGCAGCTTGTCGATATCCTGCGGGTTGACCTTGGCCTCGACCCTCAGATCGTCGGTCTGCGGAACGATGGTCATGATGGCGTCGCCGGCGGTAATCACCCCGCCGACGGTGTGAACCTGGGATTGCAGCACCATTCCGTCCTGCGGGGCGCGGATGTCGGTGCGCCTCAACTGATCCTCGGCCGTGACCTTGCGCTCGACATATTCGCCGATCTTGTCGTTGGTCTCGCGAAGATCCTTGGAGACGTCGCTGACCATGTCCTTGTCGACCTGGATGATCTGCAACTCGGTCTCGGTGATCTTGCCCTTGGCCTGCGCGCGCGAGGCGATGTATTGCGCCCGTTCGCCGTTCAGCCTGGCCGCGTCGCGCTCCAGCGTGGTCAGGCGCGTCAACTGCACCAGGTGCTGATCATAGAGCTGGCGAACCCCGGTCAGTTCCTTTTCGACCAGCGCGATCTCCTGATCCTTTGCGGCCTCCTGCGCGGTCAGGCCGGCGATCTCCTCGTTCAATTGCGTGATGCGCTCGCGCAATTGCGCCTTTTGTCCGACCCTGCCGTTGACGCGAACCTCGAACAGCTTGCTTTCGCTGGCGATGATGGCCTTGACGTCGGGATCGCCGGCGCGGTCGAGCAGCGACTTGGGAAACACGATCTTGTCGATGCCCTGCTGTTCGGCCTGCAGCCGGGCGGCCCGCGCCCACAGCCCATCGAGATTCTTGGTGACGATCGCGAGGTTCGCCTTGGTGACGGTGTCGTCGAGCCGCACCACCACCTGGCCGGCCTTGACCAGATCGCCGTCGCGCGCGAGCACTTCGCCGACGACGCCACCGGTCGGATGCTGCACCTTCTTCACGTTGGATTCGACGACGATCTGTCCCGGCGCGATCAGGGCGCCGGAGATTTCCGCGGTCGAGGCCCAGCCGCCGAGCCCGCCGGCCAGCACCACGACGATGGCAAGCCCAATGATCAAATGCAGCCGGATCGACCCCAGCGCTCCCGTTTTCTCGCCAGTGATCCAGTTCATGACTTGGCGACCCCGCCCTCGGAAACGATCTTGATCGGCGTCGGCGGCGAGACCCGCTGCAGCACCTGCCCGAGCACGGTTTCCTTGGGACCGAAGGCCTG
>JBAUUA010000481.1:0-9976 GCA_049582465.1 Bradyrhizobium sp.
GGCAAGGGGCCGCCCGGCAGCACCAGCAGGTCCGGATTGCCGCGCACCGCCCATTCGGCGAACACGACGAAGACGAACGCTGCGGCGGCACCGACCGCGCCGGTGGCGGAAGGCGCGCGCCAAGCGACCGCAACCGTGCCGGCTACCAGGATCGCGAAGACAATGATGGCCGTATCGGCATGGAAACTCGCCAGCACGATGATCGTTGCGCCCAGAAGATACGCCGCGAGCGAGCCGGATGAGATCGGCTCGATCCGGCCCTCGTCGGCCGGCGGGCCGAACAGGAAACCGCATACCACGAGCAGGGTCGCGAGCACGAAACCGGCGATGACGTGGAAGTCGTGCGATCCGACCATCGACGGCCCGCAGTCGAGGCAGGGTAAGGTCCACAGCAGCGCGGCGGCGATGGTGGTGACCGCGAGCCACCGCCACAGCCGGATCCGCGCCAGCGCAAAGGCCGCGGCGGTGACGATGGCGAGGTAGATGTACAGCGCCCAGAAATCGGGCGTCTCCGACGACACCAGGATCGGCGTGACGAAGGCCGCGGCGACGCCGAGACCGGCGAGTGCCGGGCCGTGCAGCAACGCAGCCGCAAGCGTGCCGAGCGCCACCAGCCCGAGCAGGACGAACGCGGTGGCGGGCGCGAGAAAATCGTACAGCGCGTAGGCGGCATAGACGGTCGCAAAGGCGACCGCCGTGCCGGCGGCCGTGAGGATCGCCGGGATATTGGCAATCGGCAACGCCTCGATGGCCGAAACGCTCTCCTTGCGGCGCGTCCATTCGCCGGCCGCAAGCAGAGCGAGCGCGAACGCGCCGCCGAGCAAAGTGCGCACGCCGGGTCCGAGCAGCCCGGCCTCGATCGAATAGCGGACCATGAAGAAGCCGCCGAGCGCCAGCGTCAGGCCGCCGATCCAGACTACCCAGCGGGTGCCGATGCGCTCTTCGAAACCGGGCTGGGCTTGCGGCAGCGGCGGCGGCATCGCGGCCGAACCTCCGGTAGCGGCGGCTTGCGGCGCGGCCGGTTGATCTTCCACGACCGGTGCGGCCGGTTCGGCGGTTGCGGCGATCGGCGGTGGTTCGGCGACAATGCCCGGCGAAGAGGCGGCCAGCGTTTGTTCGAACTCCTGCAGCGGGGTGGGCGCCGGCCCCACCGGCCTCGCGTGCCAGGCCGCTTCGACCGCGTCGAGGCGTGCCCGCAGCGTGGCAGCCTGATTGAGCGCCTTGCGCGCGAAAATGAACGCGACGACGGCAATCAGCAGCGCAAAAAAATCGAACGGCGAGTCGAACATCAAGCCTCCAGGCGATCGGCCCGGCGTTGAGGGCTTAACCGCTTCAAAGAATTCTCAGCGCCGTGCGCGGACGCGCAGGCCCGGCGCGGGGCGCTCCTGCAGCACCTCGCGGCGGAAGCGAAACAGCGCGGCGGGCCTTCCACCGGTCTGTGTCGACATCACGCCGGTCGGTTCGACCAGGGCGCCGGTTTCCACCAGCCGGCGGAAATTCTGCTTGTGCAGATGCCGCCCCGAGATCGCCTCCACGGTGCGCTGCAATTCAGTGAGTGTGAACTCACCCGGCAAAAGTTCAAACACCACGGGCCGGTATTTCAACTTGGCGCGCAGCCGCCCCATCGCGGTGGCGAGAATGCGCCGGTGGTCGAAGCGCATGGCGACGCCGAGACTGGGGATCGACTTGCGCGCTAATGCCGCAGGGCGTCCGTCCCGCCGCGCCTCCTCGACCAGTCCGGCTTCGTAGAGCAGCTCGTAGCGATCGAGCACACGCTCCTCGTCCCAATGCGCGCCCTCGGTCCCGAAATACAGCCGGACGCGATCCTTGCGGCTGAGCGCGCGTGCAATGTCCGGCTGCTCGGTCTGGCCGGCCCAGCGCACGAGTTCGGGAAGGATGTCGCGCTCGATGATGGCGGGCCGCGCTTCTCGCCAGTCTTCCCACGGGAAGAAGCGGTGCCAGGGCTCGAAGGTCGCCCCTGCCGCGCGCGCAGTATTGTCGGCGGCCCGCGTCAGCGCGAGATAGCCGATCGAGGCGACGTGTGCATCGGTGTCGCCGGGCTGGGTGTGGCGGCCGCGGTCGCCGAACGTGTAGAGCTGTTCGACATAGCCCAGCCGCAATCCCGCCTGTTCTTCCACCCAGGCGCGCAGGCCGATCTCGAAGGTGCGGTGCCGCACCGCGTCGAACGGGCCGAACGGAAGTCCGGCGAGCTTGCCGTCGTCGCCGGAGGCTGCGGTGAGGATCACCGGCTCGTTGCCCTCGATCGCGACGATCGCGGCGGTGAGGCCGATCTCGATCGGCGTCAGAAGTTTTTCGCTCATCTGGCGGCGCTGGCGGGCATCAGTCGAGATCGATGCGGAACGGGTGGCTCTCGACCATCATGCTGCCCGGACCCATCTCGTCGAGCGCGCGCAGCATGCGTCCCTCCCGCCCCAGCGCCTTGTCGGCGAGGTTGACGATCAGCCGGTTCGGCGAGGCGATCGGGGAGGCGGCGCGAATTTGCCTCGCGATTGCAATTTCGTCGCGATGCGGATTGAGCAGACAGGCGGCGGCAAACGCGCTCGCGGTCGAGCGGCTGATGCCGGCATAGCAGTGCACGACCAGCGGCGCATTACGGTCCCAGCCGCGCACGAAATTCAGTACCTGCTCGATATGGAAATCCGAGGGCGCGACGAAGCCGTCGATCGCTTCGGTGATGTCGTCCATTTGCACTTTCAGATGATTGGCCGGAAGGACCGATTCCGGCCGCTGCACCTGATCGACATTGGCCATCACCGTGAGCACGTGGCTGGCGCCGGTGGCCTTGACGGTGTCGGGAAGGGCGGCGAGCGAGCAGACGTGGATCATGGCGTTCCTTTTTGTCCCGGCGATTATAGTACGTAGCCGGTAGGGTGGGCAAAGGCGCTGTTCGCGCCGTGCCCACCCTTGGTCCCTTCCGGGCAGAATTTGGTGGGCACGCTTCGCTTTGCCCACCCTACGACTACGAAGATGCGGCAACCGTCTCGAACCGCGCCAAAAACCGCTTCTCGGCCTTGGCCGCGGTCCAGGGCGTCAGATAATCCTGCTGCATCGCGGCGGGCAGGCCGGGATCGCGGCCGAACAGGCGCCTGGCTTCGGCTTGCGCAAAGCCTGCAAGCTCGGTCGCCTCGAGATAGGCCGCGCCGCGGTCGGCCGCCTTGATCTGTTGCGTTATGTCGTCCGCCAGCACCGGCGGCAATCCGAAGCGGATATGGATCGCGGAAAGCAGCCGCTTTTCCACCGCCTTGTAGTCGCCGCCGAGCACCGCCTTGAACGGCGAGATCATGTCGCCGATGACATATTCGGGCGCGTCATGCAGCAGCGCCGCCAGCCGCACGCGGGCATCGACGCGCGGCGTATGCTCGCGCATCACGGCCTCGACCAGCAGCGTGTGCTGCGCCACCGAGAAAATATGCGCGCCGCTGGTCTGGCCGTTCCAGCGCGCGACCCGCGCCAGCCCATGGGCGATATCGGCGATCTCGACATCGAGCGGCGAGGGGTCCAGCAGATCGAGCCGCCGCCCCGACAACATGCGCTGCCAGACGCGGCTGGAGGCCGCCGGCGCGGACGGTTGTTTCGCCGTCATTTGACTTTAAGGCGGGGGCCGCGCTGTTGGCCGCCGCAGCAGGTGTCATGGCAGAAGCAGCTCACCAGATGGTCGTTGACCATGCCGGTGGCCTGCATGAAGGCGTAGACGATGGTCGGGCCGACGAACTTGAAGCCGCGCGATGCCAGTTCCTTGGAGATCTTGATCGAGAGCGGCGTCGAGGCCGGCACGCTGGCGGTGGTCTTGAAGTTGTTGACCTTCGGCCGGCCGTCGACGAAGTCCCAGAGGAATTTCGATAAGCCGGGGCCGTGCTCCATGATCTCGAGATAGGATTTTGCGCTGGCGACCGTGCCTTCGATCTTGGCGCGGTTGCGAACGATGCCGGCATCATTCATCAGCGCGTGGATTTTCTTGGCGTTGTAGCGGGCGATCTTTTCAGGCTGGAAGTCGTCGAAGGCTTTGCGGAAATTGTCGCGCTTGCGCAGGATCGTGATCCACGACAACCCGGCCTGGAAACCGTCGAGAATGAGTTTCTCGTACAGCGCCCGGTCGTCATATTCCGGTACGCCCCATTCGGTGTCGTGATAGGCTATGTAGAACGGGTCTTCGCCCGGCCATGGGCACCGCGTCAGGCCGTCGGCATGCAGGCGCGCGGATCGGCTCATGCGACGGTCTGCTTCGGCGAGGTCAGGAGGTCGTCGGGGTCGGCGACGCGCAGCGCAAGGCCGCCTGCCGTAAGCGGCAATCCGGCGGCGAGCGCGTCGGCGACGCGGTCGATCCTGAGCAGCGCCAGACCAGCCTTGCCCGCTGTCGCTCCGATGGTGCCGACGGACTTGTCGCCAGCCAGAACCGTCGTGCCCGGCTCCGGCGAAAAGCCTTCGAGCACGATCCGGACCGTCCGCGTCCGCGCGGTGCCGCGATGCTGCATCCGCGACACCACCTCCTGGCCGACGTAACAGCCCTTGTCGAAATCGACGCCGTGCAGGCGGTCCATGTTGGTCTCGTGCGGAAACGCGTCGCCATAGATGAAGTCGAGACCGCCGCGCGGCGCACCGCAGGCGATGCGATGCGCCTCATAGGCGGTGGCATCGGCGAGCTCCGCGCCGATCAGATCGGCGACCTTTTGCGCAAGCTCTTCGGGGATCAGAATCCGCCAGCCGAGCGCGGCGTTGCGAGGATCGGCGAAGGCCAGATCGGGCTGCATGGCGGGCTCGCCGTCCCAGGCTGCCAGCACGCCGAGGCTGTCGGAGAGATTCTCGATTGCGACCTTGGCGCGCAGTTTGTAGATGCCGAGCTTGTCGGCGAGCGTTTGCGCCAGCGCGCGCGGGCAGTCGAGCAGGAAACCGCCGCCATGGCCGGCCGGCGCCTCGGTGATCAGGAAATCGGCAATGATCTTGCCCTGCGGCGTCAGCAACGCCCCGAAACGGCCGAGCCCGGGCCGGACCGGCTTCATATCCGTGGTGAAGAGGCCGTTGAGGAAGTCGCGCGCCCCTTCGCCGCTGACCTTGACCACGCCCCGGTCGGGGAGAAACGCTGCTTTCATGCAAAAATCTCTTGCGACATGTTGCCTTGGAACGTAAGCCGCCAAGGCATAAACGACAAGACCCGCGCGGGCCCTCTCGGGCTTCCTCAAGGCTGCGAGGAGGCAACTGAACACGAGGAACGATGAGCCAAACCTACGATCTGATTCTGAAGTCCGGCAGCGTGGTCAATCAGGACGGCGAGGGCGTGCGCGACGTCGCCATCGCCCAGGGACGGATCGCTGCAATCGGCTCGCTCGGACAGGCCTCGGCGGCCGAGATAATCGACTGCAGGGGTCTGCACATCCTGCCCGGCGTGATGGACACGCAGGTGCATTTCCGCGAGCCCGGCCTGACCCACAAGGAAGACCTGGAAACCGGTTCGCGCAGCGCCGTGATGGGCGGCGTCACCGCCGTGTTCGAAATGCCGAACACCGATCCGCTGACGATCAGCGAGCAGTCCTTCACCGCCAAAGTGAAAGCCGGCCGCCACCGCATGCATTGCGATTTTGCCTTTTTCATCGGCGGCACCCGCGACAACGTGGCCGACCTGCCGGAGCTGGAACGCGCGCCTGGCTGCGCCGGCGTCAAGGTGTTCATCGGCTCGTCCACCGGGGCGCTCTTGGTGGAGGACGACGAAAGCCTGCGTCGGATTTTCAACGTGATAAAGCGCCGCGCCGCCTTTCACGCCGAGGACGAGTACCGGCTCAACGAGCGCAAGCACCTGCGCCTCGAAGGCGATCCGCGCTCGCATCCGGTGTGGCGCGACGAGACCGCGGCGCTGACGGCGACGCAACGGCTGGTCAAGCTCGCCCATGAAACCGGAAAGCGTATCCACGTCCTGCATATCTCGACCAAACAGGAGATCGCGTTTTTGCGCGACCACAAGGATGTGGCGAGCTGCGAAGCGACGCCGCACCACCTGACGCTTGTCGCGCCGGAATGCTACGAGCGGCTCGGCACCCGCGCGCAGATGAACCCGCCGGTGCGCTCGGCCGATCACCGCGAGGGCATCTGGTACGGCATCGAGCAGGGCATCATCGACGTACTCGGCTCCGATCACGCGCCGCACACCCTGGAGGAGAAGGCCAAGACCTATCCGGCCTCGCCCTCCGGCATGACGGGGGTTCAGACGCTGGTTCCGCTGATGCTCGATCACGTCAATGCAGGGCGCTTGTCGCTGCAGCGCTTCGTCGATCTCACCAGCGCGGGTCCGGCGCGGCTATTTAACATCGCCTGCAAGGGCCGGATTGCTGCCGGCTACGACGCCGATCTGACGGTGGTCGACCTCAAGCGCAGCGAAACCATCACCGACGAGTGGGTTGCCTCGCGCGCCGGCTGGACGCCGTATCACGGCGTGCGCGTCACCGGCTGGCCGGTCGGCACCTTCGTGCGCGGCAGGCGGGTGATGTGGCAGGGCGAACTGGTGACGCCGTCTGGCGGCGAGCCGGTGCGCTTTCTAGAGACGCTGAAGGCCTGAACAGCTACTGCTTCGCCAGTTGGGTTGAAAACTCGCCGTTGCGCACGCGCAGCGGGAGGCCCTCGACGAATTTCGCCACCGCGTCCTCGCCATAGGTGGCGACCAGCTCGGCGAATGCGGCGAACAGGCTGGCCTGTGCCAGGCAGTCGCCGTCGACGCCGTCGTGCCGCGCTTCCGCCCAGGCCTCATTAAGATAGCTTAACGCCGCCTGCTTCTGTTCATGATCGGGCAGGGGGGCGCGGGCGGTGAAGGAGGCTGGATGGCTCATGAAACCCGACAGTCTGTAGGCGATCCAGGGCGGAACGCTCGAATGCCTAATCTTTAGCATGAGCTTAACGGCCGCCTAGACCAGTTCTTTAGGAAAGGTTAACGGGCGGAAACAATACGATAGGTTCCGGAACCGAAGCTCCCCGTGAACCACCGGGTGCTTGAAAACGCTTCAGTTGGCGTAGCGAGCGGTCAGATCCCGCGAGATTTTCGAGCCTTCCTCGATGTAGCGGCGGATCGCCACCGTGGCTGCCGGGGTGCAGGTCCGGTAGGTCTGCTGGAAGCCGTTATAGCCGCGGTTGAAGCCCGCGATCATGCGGGCGCGGCGGTCGCCTGCGGGGGTTTCGGCGTCGATCAGCGCCTGCATCTGGTTGCGCCATTTGCCGCCTTCATTGCTGCCGCAGATGCCACGAAGGTAATGCAGGGTGCCGAGGATTTCGGCCAGCCGCTGCAGGTCGCCATCGAACGGCGCAGCCGCATCCTGGGCCCGCACAGGGCCGGAAAGGCATGCCGAAATGAGGATGAGGGCGGCCAGAAAATGCTTGAACATGGGCCCGCACGATATGCCTTCTCAATGGGCTGGAAGCAAGGCGGGCGGGGCCCGGTGAGGCGAGATCCGCTTCAGCCCCGGAGCATGTCCCGGGCCGCTTCGATGACCTCCTGCAGGCCGCCGGTGACCTTGAGATCGCCAATTGCGGCCGGCTTCAGCCATCTGAAATCGTCGAGCTCGTCGTTCAGCACCGGCTCGCCGGCGATCCAGCGCGCCGCAAACGACATGATCAGATAATGCCCGCCGCCGGCGGTTCCCGGCACCACCTCGCGCCAGCCGGCAAGGCCCACGATTTCGATCTTGAGCGAGGTTTCCTCGTCGACCTCGCGATGCAGCGCGGCGTGCAGCGTTTCGCCGAATTCGACCCGGCCGCCCGGAAACGAATAAAAGCCCTTGGCCGGCGAGCGCGCGCGCCGCACCAAGAGAATAAGGTCGTCGCGGAAGATCGCCGCGCTGACGGCGAGCTGGGGATGGGAGGGCTCGACGCGCGGCGCCATCAGTGCGTCATGATGTAGTCGACGTCGGCCTCGGAGCCGCCATTGATGATGCCGCCTGCCAGCGCCACCAGCGGCTTGACCCAGCCGGTCGCCTGCTCGGCCAGCGTGGCTCGGGTCTTGTCCTGCGTGGCTTTGCGCATGGCGTCGCCGACGGCGGTGAGGATAGAGGTCATGGCGCTGGTGATATTGTCGAATTCGGCCCGGGTGATGGCGTCGGCCGATTCGTAGGACTCGATCGCGAGATCGCGGGCCTTGAAATTGGAGGCGTGGAAATGCTCGCTATAGGACAGCGGGCGCCAGCCGAGAAAATCCTCCGCGCATTCCGGTATGTCCGGAACCATCTCGAGCAGCATGACCGCTTCGTTGAAGTGATTGAGGTAGTCGGTGGCAAGCCCGGTGCGGGGATTGATGTTGGCGGCGCGCAGCTTCGCGGCCCGCGCCTCGTCGATGCTGGCCGTCGGGCGAGGGGGCGGGGGAGCTGATGGCGCGGATTTGGCGACCGTGGATGTCATCGCTCCCAGTCTTGACGGTTGGGGTTAAAAGGTACTGAACATATACCTATTTGGACCACAGAATGTGCGGACGCTTCGTTATCACCTCGCCCCCGGCGGCCTTGCGGCAGATTTTCGGCTATGTCGAGCAGCCCAATTTTCCGCCCAGACACAATATTGCGCCGACACAACCGATCCCGGTGGTGATCATCGAGAACGGCGCCCGGCATTTCCGGCTGATGCGTTGGGGCCTGTTGCCTTCGTGGGTCAAGGACCCCCGTAATTTTACCCTGTTGATCAATGCGCGCGCCGAGACGATCCGGGAAAAACCGGCCTTCAAGAACGCGATCAGGCGGCGGCGCTGCCTGATTCCGGCGGACGGCTATTACGAATGGCAGGCCGCGGGAACCCGTAAGCGGCCCTACTTCATCCACCGCCGCGACGGCGCTCCGATGGGCCTGGCGGGCCTCGCGGAAACCTGGCTCGGCCCGAACGGCGAGGAACTCGACACGGTGGCGATCGTCACGGCGGCGGCGAGCGCCGATCTCGCTGTGCTGCATCACCGCGTGCCGGTGACGATCGGCGCCGACGATTTCGAGCGCTGGCTCGATTGCAGCGCCGACGATGCCGAGAGCGTGATGGCGCTGCTGGTGCCGCCGCGCGAGGGCCAATTCGCCTGGCATGAGGTCTCCACCCGGGTCAACCGCGTCGCCAATGACGATGCGCAATTGGTGCTGCCGATCACGGAAGAGCAGCGCGAGGCGGAGGACCCGCGGCCTGCGAAGAAGCCCGCGCCACGCAAGCCCGCGCCGGTGGCACCTGATGACGGGCAGGGGTCGTTGTTCTGACATTCCCGATTCGTAGGGTGGGCAAAGGCGCGTCTGCGCCGTGCCCACCATCGATCGCGGAACGTCAATGCAGATTGGTGGGCACGCTTCGCTTTGCCCACCCTACGCGCCCGGCGGTTCACGATCCAACGCCGAGCATTGTCTTCAGCTTGGCGACCGCGCTGTCCGGCGTCGTCAGCACCGGTACACCCGAGGCTTCCGCGACCATCGCCGCGGCGGGGGCCATGCTGTATTGCGCAAGCGCGATCAGGTCGCAGTCGCGCAGATCGCGCGAGGCCGCCACGACCAGGCGATCGTGTTCGGCGCGGTCGCCGCGATCGAGCGCCGCCATGGCGCCCTCCACGAGTTTCGGCACGATATCGAGCCCGCGGGGAAATTCCCGCGGCATCGACGCCAGGGTCGGCGGAAACGTCGAGAGCAGACCGATCCGGTGGCCCTTCGCTGCGGCCTGCTCGATCATCGCCTCGTTGGGCTTGAGCACCGGCATCGGCGCCTGCTCGCGTGCCACCGCCTCGATGCAGGGGCCGAAGGCCGAGCAGGTGAAGAGGATCGCGTCCGCGCCGGTCGAGGCCGCGTAACGTCCAAGCGCCAGGAACCGATCGGTCATCGCGCTGGTGAGTTGACCGTCGCGCGCGAGGTCGGCCGACAGGCTGTCGTCGACCAGATTCATCAGGGTCGCATCCGGCCAGAGCCGCGCGAACGAGGCCTCGATCGGGACAATCGAATGTTTCAGGGCGTGGATGAGGGTGATGCGCATG
>JBAUUA010000482.1:0-4447 GCA_049582465.1 Bradyrhizobium sp.
TCCGCTTCTCTAATCGGCCGTTTGGGGTCAAGCACTTTCAGACTATCCACCACTGCAATGTCGATGTCGCTCGCGGGCTCGTGCTTCTCTTCGGAATCGGCACCAGGGCCCTTCCATCATGGGATTCGAGGACGAGGCGGAACAATCTTTACGTCGGCCTTGCCGTCTTACAGACAGTAGGTCCAAGCGGACATACGAACTCACCTCATCCGTCGTCCCGCGAGGGACATCCTTCCACTGCTCGGTGGAACTCGAGTTTTCTTCTATCGGGTTTGATCCTGAACGATTTTCATGCTGCTGTCGCGGCTTGCTCCCGGGTCCACCGGAACTCAGTGCCGTCAACCCATATCCGGTGCATGATCACGGCCAGCCGGCGTGCCAGGGCCACGATCGCCTTTTTCATCCCGCGGCGCCTGGCGATCTGCATGGCCCAGGCCTTGAGCCAGGACCATTTCTTCGAACGCAGCATACTCTGTGCTGCTTCGTAGAGCATCACCCGCATCATCTCGTCTCCGCAGCGCGATATTCTGCCGCTCCAATCGATCTCGCCCGATTGATACCTGGCGCACGTCAGTCCAAATACCGCCCCGACTGCCTTGGACTTGCGGAACCGGGCTGGCACGTCGACGGTGGCGCGATAGGTCAGCGCCACCACCGGGCCGACACCCGGGGTCGTCATCAGGCGCCGGCATACCTCATCCTCCCGGACGATAGCCAGCAAGCGGCGGTGCAGGATGACGATCTGTTCACGGAGCACCCGCCGGACGATGAGCAGCGGTTCCACCAGTGTCGCCAAGTCGGGGGTGTTCTCGACAAGCTGCTGGATTCGGGCCTCGAACTTCACCGTCCCGACCATTCCGACCTTGAGGCCGAAGTTGCGCAAAGTACCGCGCAGATCGTTCTCGATGGCGATCGCTTTCGACTGCAATAGCTTGCGATGGGTCAGCAGCATCCGCAGTTTCTGGCTGCGTAGTGTCTTCACATGCACCGGACGGTAAAGCCCCACTCGCATCATCTGGGCGATGCCGCGCGCATCATTGCGATCGGTTTTGTTGATCTGCGCCTTCAGCACCGCCTGCATGTGCCGCGTCTCGACACAGACCACTGGTAAGCCTGCTTCGGCGAGACCGCTGAACAGCCATTGCGATAACGGTCCGGCTTCCAATCCAATCCGCTTGAAGCGGTAGCCCGGGTTCCCCAGAACCTTCAGCAGGGCTTCAGGCTCGCTCGCCATTTTCACTTCCCGCACAATTCTGCCCGCGTCATCCACAATGCAGATGCTGGTCTCCTTGACCGATACGTCCAATCCGGCAAAATGGTCCATGCTGCGCTTCTCCTTCTGATGCTTGAGGCCGTAACCACGGACCTCGTTTCACCATCAGCCTGAAGCGCAGCACCCAAAAATCTTCAGCTATCCACAAGCTGGACCGGCCGATTACCCCATCTTTTGGATGCGCATGAGCCTGGATTTCATTCTTGTGGCAGGACCTCTGGTCCGAGCGTCGAGCTGGGAGCCCACCGCCAAGCACCTGCGGGAAGCGGGATATCGTGTCCAAGTGCCGGACGTGCTGGCCCACCACCAGCCAACGCCTTCCTGGCGCGCCTGGAACTCCCACCTGCTGGAACTCATCAACCCCTGCCGTGAATCGATTTTGGTCGGTCACAGCTCGGCCAGCGTGTTAGTGGCTGACCTCGCAAGCAAGCTGCCGTGCCAATGCCTGATCATCCTGGATGGAGAGGTGCCGCCATCACAAGGTGCGGCCTCGCCGGTGAGACCGGCGTTGCACGATTTCATCAGGAGCCTGGCAGGGCCCGACGGAAACCTTCCGATTTGGTCGCGGTGGGTGGGAGATGCACGTCGCGCATCCCTCGTTGGCCTTGATATCCTGGCGAGCGACCCTGTCGCCTTTGCCGAGTTCGAAAGCGGACTGCCGAGGCTCTCTATCGATTGGTTTGATGACACGATCGAACTCGCCAACTGGAATCGTATCCCCGCCGGCTTCATTCAGACTTCCGCAATCCATGATCATTCAGCTGCGGAGGCACAACGGCGGGGGTGGCCGGTGGCCCGGCTGCAGGGCACGCATCTCCATCCCACCCTCAGTCCAGCCGAGACTGCAGGCGCCATCGTTGCCATGTCACAACAACTCGTTTCACGCGTCGACTGATCGTGCGCAGGCTAGACGGTCACGGCTCGGGGTCTTGCGGCAACGAGGGGCCATTGCTCAGGAAAGCTTCCTGAACAGGTAGACTTCGCCCAGATGGCCCTGGTCGCGCTTGCGTTCGATCTTGCCTTCGCGCATCAGCCGGTTCAGCCGCGCACGGGTCCGACCTTCATCGGTGCCGATCAGCCGCGAAGTCTGCGTGACGGTCAGCCATGTGTCCGCCGGCATCTTCTCCAGGATGGTGGCCTCGACGCGACGGGCGTTGATGCCTTGCGGGGCGTTGATGGCACGCTCGGTGGTTTTCATCGAGCCGTCTCCTTGCACAGGTCGCCGAAGCGCTCCCTGAGCGATCCTGTTTCGGCGGCGCGTCTTGGCGCTATTGGCTGACTGCTGGCGCCGATGGCGCGGGTGTTCATCCGACGAAGCAGCCGAGTACGTAAACGATTGGCAACTAGGACCCGCTGTCCGGGGGCGGCACGCGTTTGACCCTTTTTGCTTTCTGTGTGCCGTCTATCGCGATCTTTTCGATCAGTTCGTTGCAGGTCTTGCGCACCTCCGCCGTCACCTGCGAACAATCCTCGATCTCGAGGAAGATGCGCTTGGCCTCCACGCGGTAACGCGCGGCGGTTTCCTTCATCTCTTCCGTCACCGCGAGCGCATCACGCACCATCGCCTCGCATTGCCTGACGCGCTCAATCAGCTCCGCGCCCATGGCCTCGATTTCCCTTGCCGCCGATTCATATTCGCGGACAACGGCCTCCGCCGACAGCTTGCCGATCTCCGTGGCCCCATCGCGATGCTCGACATAATCCGGCATCGAAAGGGAGGGGGCACGTACCGCCGGTGGCGCAAAGTCGGCGGGGTGGCCTTCGCGAGCCGGCGGCCGGTTTCGAATTTCCGCCTCGATCTCGCGCTCGAGATTCATAGTGCTAAATATTGGCGGCCTTTTTGACTCGCTCATGATCCAATGCTCCTGAATTTTAAAGGGATGAGGTAGAAGCGATTAGCCGTTTCCGAAATGCTGATGCCTGAATCGATTATTTGCGCAGCGATCGCGCAAGCGATTCCGCCGGTTAAGCTTGTTAGTTAAGCTTGATGTCCGCGCTGCGGGTTAATTCGGGAACCAGAAGTCACGCCATCGGCGGACATGCAGCATGGCAGCGGCAACCGGGTAGTGGACAAGCCGAGCGAGCGCCACGCGGCGGCATGTAGAGAGCCCGCCCATCAGAACCGTCCGTGTTCGAGAGATATCCTCCGCGATACCATCGAGAGCGATGCCGCGACGGATTGGATGCGCTTGGAGACCCCCGTGCGATTGTAACGCCTACCCATTTGCGATAGACACGGCGCTCTTCGCCGGAATGGGCAATTCCCATCTGATGTAAGGCCTGGGCTGCGCCGTTTCTCCGCCCGGCGCGGCTTGGGTCGGGGGCGTCAAAGAAAATTCTGGCATAGTCAGCGAAAGAGAGAGCATGCCGCGCAACATTCTGATCCTTGGAGCTTCCTACGGCTCCCTGCTGGGGACAAAGCTTTTGATGGCGGGTCACAACGTGACCCTGGTTTGCCGGAACAAGACCGCAGAACTCATCAACCGCGACGGCACCGAAGTTCGCATCAAGCTGCGCGACGAGGCGGTGCACCGTGCGATCTTCTCGCGCGACCTGCCGGGGAGGCTGGACGCCATTACGCCCGGCAACGTCGACGTTTCCCGCTATGACATGGTCGGCCTTGCCATGCAGGAACCGCAATACGCCAACCATACGATCCGGGTCCTGATGATCAAGATTGCAGAGGCGAAGCTGCCTTGTCTTTCGATCATGAACATGCCGCCATTGCCCTATCTCAAGCGAATCCCGGCGCTGGCGAAAATGGAGCTGGAGGAGGCCTATACCAATGCACTGGTGTGGCAACGGTTCAAGCCGGGACTGGTGTCGCTGTGCTCGCCGGATCCGCAGGCTTTCCGCCCGCCGGAGGAGGAGGCGAATGTCCTTCATGTCGGGCTGGCCACAAACTTCAAGGCCGCAACATTCGCCGATGAGACCCACAACCGGCTGCTTCGCGAGTTGGAGGCGGACATCGACGCGGTGAAGCTCGATGGCCGGGACGTGCCGGTGAAGCTCAAGGTGTTCGATTCGCTGTTCGTCCCTTTGGCCAAATGGTCGATGCTGCTGACCGGGAATTACCGCTGCATCACGTTGCACGAGCCGCAGTCGATCCGCGACGCGGTGCACGACGACCTGAAGCTCTCGCAGTCCATCTATGACCATGTCGATGCCATCGCC
>JBAUUA010000483.1:0-3797 GCA_049582465.1 Bradyrhizobium sp.
GATCAAAGCCGGCCGCCCTTAGCCAAATAGCTGACGGGCATCCATCGGCCGCAACCGACTTTTGCAACAAAATCGGTCAAACTCGGACCTCTGGCAGCGTCCGAGCGAGGTCCGTTCATCCCTACAACGGACATTGCCATGCCGGTTTGGCGAGTCCGTTTCGTGCCCGAAAGCGGAAGTCGCCAGCTTACCAAGAACATCTCGCCAAGCCCTTGCCAGGCCAGGCTACGCCGTCGCGCTTCGCACTGGCAACAATGTGGTTCCGCGCGTACTCTAAGGTTGCAAAACCGGCCCTCGAGTGGTCGGTCACATCCGGGAGAACGCCACAATGCCTGTCAATCGAACAGTAGGATTATCATTGGGAGCCGCAATCCTTCTCTGCAGCTCCATCATCAACCTCGCTCATGCCAAGCCGTTCATGATCGTCGGGCTCGATGAGAAGATCGTGTGGGACGATGACGGCAAGCCGGTCCTCTCCCCGGGCGGCAAGGACCAAGTCCTGATCGTCGATCTCGCCAATCCTGAAAGCCCCAAGATCGTCGCCAGCCTGCCGCTGAAAAATTCCGTTGTCGGGCCGCCCGTCAATGTCGACATCGACCCGACCGGCACGGTCGCGCTCGTGGCGGATTCGATCGACAATACCAAGGACGGCGATGCGCTGAAACAGGTTCCTGACAACAAGATTTATGTCATCGATCTGAAGGCCACCCCACCAAAGCTGGCGGCGACCATAATCGGCGGCAAGCAACCGTCGTGCCTGAGCTTCAGCCCGGACGGCAGGATGGCGCTGGTCGCCAACCGCGCCGACAACTCGATCAGCGTGCTCTCCGTCGACGGCACCGACGTCAAGATCACCGATACGGTTTCGATGCCCGACAGCGTCTCGCATGTTGTGTTCACCCCGGACGGCAAGCGTGCGTTGACCACACGGTTCCCGGCGCACAAGCTTTCAGTACTGGATATTGCCGGCGGTAAGGTGACCTACAGCAAAGTCGATCTCCCGACCGGCCAGTGGCCCTACAATGTCGTGGTGTCGCCCAACGGCAAGCTCGCGCTGACCTCCGATAACGGCGGCGCCGGCTCATCCGACGGCAGCGTCGACACCACGAGCGTTGTCGATCTCGAGGCCAATCCGCCGCGAATCATCGACCGGGTGGTGGTCGGCGACGGACCCGAAGGGCTGGCAATGAGCCCGAAGGGCGATCTCGCGGTCGCCGCCATCCTGCGCGGCTCCAACATGAAGAACGCATTCTTCTACCAGGAGAACGGCAGCCTCTCGATCCTGAAGATCGACGGCAAGAAGGTAACCAAGACCCAGGACATCGAGGTCGGCGGATTGCCAGAAGCCGTCGTGTTCACGCCGGACGGAAAGTACATCCTGGCCGGAAACTTTCTGAGCCAGGATTTCTCGATCCTGAAGGTGGACGGCACGAAGGTGACCGACACCGGCAAGCGCTTCAAGGTGCCGGGCCACCCGGCCTCGGCACGCATGGGACACTGAAGGTGCGTCGCACCGAATGACAAGAACGGATGCCAGACTAACCTCGCGCGATAGGCTGACCCCGAGACGGTGATCCTTTCGGAATTGCCGGTTTGCGCAACGGCGACGTCCGCACTCCGGTGAGCGGACATCGCTGATGACCGCCGCCATGTCCGTTTCGTGCCCAACTTCAGACCTGAGCATGTGCGGCAAGAGCGACGAGAGACGCGTGATTATCTGCTCAAATCGCCGAAGAGAATGCCCGCGAGCTGATGGGCCCGGAGCTCCACGAAGGGCTTGCCGATTGGATCGCTTTTTACAATGACCGACGCCCGCACCAGGCGCTCGACCGGAAGGTGGCCCTCGCGCTTCGGATGGCTCCTTTCTAGGGTCGAGCACGGTGGCGAGGATGGTTGCCGTTCGAGCTGGAGCAGACGGTCGAGATGGCTGGCGACCAGATCGTCGCGGCTGATGGGTCCTTAAGGAGTCAGTGCTGAACCCAGCCCGTCTCCGTCAGTTGCATCATATTCATCTGCTTGTCCACTTGCTCGAAACCTTCTGCGTTCCGCGGTAAACCGTCGAATAAAGCGACGCGGGAAGCAGGACCCGCTACCCAGCGGAAAAAGCCCCACATGTCCAAGCCATCGACGCGGTTCCTAAAATAGTCCGGAACAGCATATGCCGGGGTAATGTTCTGAGCTGACACGCCCAACCCCAGCAATTCTGGACGTAGCCGATCCCAGTCCACTTGCTCGTTGTCAGGATAATAAGCGTTCGTCAAATCGTGTTGCAGTTTCCAATATTTCACATCCCGCTGATAAGCCCAGCCAATCCATAATGCGAGCGAAACGTTGCGGAGAAACTTGCCTGGCGGATATTCGGGTTCCGGGCAGTCCGCAAAGTATCGAGTAGCTAGTATTTCGTCCGCTACCAGCTTCGTCTCCGTGGTGTTGAGCGGGTTGGGGTTGATATACAATAAGTCCAGGTCGGGGAGAACGAGGTGCAGATTGAAGGGCGGCTGCTGGTTGAGCCCATCTTGAAAATCTTGGAGCGAAGTCTTGAGTTTCGCGAAACCGTAAACCATGCGGCTCCAATATTCGGTCGGCGTCACGCCAGCGGGGGCGAATGGGTTCGCGGTCACAGTGGCCTTCGGAGCGATTACAGAACCCAAGTTGTCGGTCTGTTTCTTATTGATGGCCTTCAGTGTATCCTTTATGGCGTCTTCCCAAACCTTATCCTTCGTGGCAGACCGCGCAACGAAACCCGCAAGCGCACCACCAACCCCGACTGTCAATAAAGATAAAGCAAACGTCACCCTGTCGTGTTCGAAGGCCTTTTTCGCGTCGAGGGTTTTCTTAATCCCTGTCAAGACGCCTGACTGAGCAGTGAAGGCGTGCGCGTAATCGGCGGATAGTGCGGCTGCATACGCGGTCCATCTGGCGTCTGCCCGGTTGATCTGCCGCAGTAGGTGGTCAAGGTAGGCTTTGGGATCATTCCCAACAAACGGCGGGATCTCCATCGTCTCCTCCTATTTTAAGGCGGTGAACGAACCGATTCTCGCCAGCATACTTTAGATGCTGACATACCTAATGTCTCCCCAAAATCAATTAGTGTCGCCACCCATAGCACAGGTTCAAAGGTCGATTCGCCTCGTTAAATGTCAAAAGGGCGGCCCGAAAGCCGCCTCCGTTTTGCTACCACCGCAAGTGCCGCGGCGGTTCAGCGATCGGAAAAAATCGCGGCTTACTCGCCTGGCTTACTCGTATGTTCCTTTTTAATCGCGAGGTGCTGGCCGCAAAATCGATGGCTTATTCGGTTCTTCTTCCACACGAAGCGATTGAAATACGCGCAGGTTATCGAGGGCTTACGCAAAGCATCAGCTCATGTAGGAGGACCGAACCAATAAACGGAATGACCCAAGCAGAGCAAGACTGCTATCGATCGAAGCTATTTCAATAAATACTCCAGAGTCCGATATCGGGGTCATAGGCCAACAATTCCTGCCGACTAGCAAAACTAGTCCCGGTCGCTGGGGCACCGGGCCACCATGCCTGCATATCGGGGAACGCTCGACGTCGTGATAAAGGTACGGCCATCCGAGCAAGCCCCGCAGGCCCTTGAGGCTATGGCGCAGGAGATCGCCGACGCTATGCAGAAGGCAAGGGGCGGGACGACCGCCGCGTCACTCAGCCTTCGAGCCAATGTCTGCAAGGGGTCAAACGCTACAGGGCGTTTGCCGCTGGGCTGCACTCGAAGTCCGCTTTGGCCCGAAAACCGACCTGATTCCAGGTCACATGCTCCTCGCCCTCTGTAACCG
>JBAUUA010000484.1:0-9122 GCA_049582465.1 Bradyrhizobium sp.
CGGCAAGGATCTGCCTGTCATCAGCAACGGACTGGTGTGGCGGGTATTTGCGGACAAGCCCGACGAGACCGGTACTTTCAAGATGATCCGCGAGGATCGCGGCGCCACGCCCAATATCGTGCTGCCGCCGGGCGGTTACGTCGTTCATGTCGCGTTCGGCCTGGTCAGCGCGGTGCGCTCGGTGACGCTGAAGGCCGAGACTGACCGCGAATCCTTCCTGCTGCCGGCGGGCGGTCTGCGCATCGAGGGCCGCGTCGGCGCCAGCAAGATCCCGCAGAACCAGATCTCGTTCGCGATCTACAAGGGCAGCCAGTTTGAAGTCGGCGAGCGCGCTTCGCTGGTGCCGAACGTGTCCGCCGGCGATGTCGTGCTGGTGCCGGAAGGGACCTACTACATCGTTTCGAATTACGGCGACGCGAATTCCGTGGTGCGCTCGGATATCCGCGTTCAGGCCGGCAAGCTGACCGACGTCACCGTCACCCATCGCGCCGCCGTCATCACCCTGAAATTGGTCAGCGATACCGGCGGCGAGGCGCTGGCGAACACCGCCTGGTCGGTGATCACGCCGGGCGGCGACGTCATCAAGGAATCGATCGGCGCATTTCCCCGCGTCGTGCTGGCCGAGGGCGAGTATCGCGCCATCGCCAAGAACGAGGGCAAGGTGTTCGAGCGTCCCTTCAACGTCGTCAACGGCGTCGACGGCGAGGTCGAGGTCGTCGCGCATTAGCGCGTTTTCGAGCCAAGCGGATGCCGGTTGCTCCGGCACAAGGCAAGGGCGTCATATGACCGTCATAGTCGCTAACGCGCACTAACCATCGGGCGACTTTAAACTGTCATAATCGCCGGTTCGCCGGTGCCGTCCCGCAATCTTTACAACGCATTAAGCCAGCCCCCAGCATTGGATGCTGCAGGGCCAAACGTTTGCGCTGCGGGGAAAGCATGAGTGCTGCCAAGAAACTATCCGGCAAATTCAACACCGAAATGTTCGATGACGTTCCCGTCCTGCAGCGCAAATGGCAAGCGGCACTCCGGCCCGGCGAAAGGCTGCCGCACTATGAAGACGTGATGCTAGGCAGCCTCGGCCGGCTGGCGGATCATATCGTCCTGCTCCGGGACAACAACGACACCATCGAAGTATCGCGCAGCGGACGCTACATCCAGAAATGGCTGGAGGACGCGCGCTGGGACATTCCGTTGAGCGGGCTGTCGCCGGATTGCGCCACCGCGCTCAGCGAGGCCGCCGTCAACGCGGTGCGCAATGGCCGTCCCTATCTCGCGGTGGCGCATTGCGTGCGCGACGGACTGGTCCAGACCTACGATGTCCTGGCGCTGCCGACGTCGTCGCGCTGGGGCAGCACGCTAATCGGGGTCTATGTCAACGAGCGGGCTCCGCAGTATAATTTGCTGGATGCGATCTTCTCCACCACCGACGAGGGCGTGCTGTCGCTCGCGGCGATGCGCGATTCCGCCCGCGAGCCGTTCGATTTCCAGATCGTCCATCTCAATCAGGGCGCCTCGAGGCTGTTGAAGCTGCCTTCGAACGAGTTGCAGTGGCGCCGGCTCTCGGCCGGCGGCAACCTGCTTTGCTCGGAGGAGGTGGTCGAGCGCCTGCTCTGCGTCATCAGGAGCGGTAACCGCGATCAATTCGAAATCGACAGCGATCAGCGCAACCTGAAACTCGGCGCGACCGCCTTCGGCGACATTCTCTCGCTGACGATTTCGGACGTGACGGCGCTGAAGCGCCGCGAAGCCTCGTTTCGCCTGCTGTTCGACAACAACCCGATGCCGATGTGGGTGTTCGACGCCGAAACCACCGGCTTCCTCAGCGTCAACGACGCGGCGGTGCAGCACTATGGCTACAGCCGCACGACCTTTCTGGGCATGAAGCTGCAGGAGATCTGGCCGGAGGACGAATGGGTCAGCCACTCGGAGGCCCTGCAGCGGGCCGGCGAGACCTATCATTCCGGGCGCAACTGGCGGCATCTCAAGGCCGACGGCAGCGAAATCCAGGTGCTAACGTTCGGGCGGCGCGTCAGCTTCGAGGGTCGCGACGGCTATCTGGTCGCCGTGGTGGACATCACGGAACGGCGCAAGGCCGAGGCGCGGATCGCCTATATGGCCCACCATGACGGCCTGACCAATCTGCCGAACCGCGAGCTCTATCAGGACCGGCTTAGCGAGGCGCTGGAGCAAAGCGAGAGCGGCAACAACCGCGTGGCGGTGCTCTGCGTCGATCTCGATCTGTTCAAGAACGTCAACGATTCCTTCGGCCATCCGATGGGCGATCGTCTCCTGCGTTTGGTGGCCGATCGGCTGCGCTCGCAGGTTCGCGGCAACAACCTCGTCGCCCGTCTTGGCGGCGATGAGTTCGCGGTGATCCTGGCCTCCGACGTCTCGCCGAACGAGGCCAGTGACTTCGCCGCGCGCCTGATCAAGATATTGAGCGCCTGCTACGAGATCGACGGCATCGAGGTCGTGATCGGCGCCTCCATCGGGATCGCGCTTTCGCCGGGCGATGGCGGAACCACCGAGGAGTTGATGCGCAACGCCGACATGGCGCTGTATCGGGCGAAGTCGGACGGGGGCGGCGTGCACCGTTTCTTCGAGCGCGAGATGGACCGGCAGGCGCAAAAGCGCCGCGACATGGAGCTCGACCTGCGCCGCGCTTTCGCCAATGGCGAATTCGAGCTGCACTACCAGCCGCTGGTGGACATCGCCGCCGACCGGATTTCGGGTTTTGAATCGCTGTTGCGCTGGCGCCATCCCGAGAAGGGCATGATTTCGCCGGCGGATTTCATTCCGATCGCCGAGGACATCGGGTTGATCGCCCCGCTCGGCGAATGGGTGTTGCGTGAAGCCTGCGCCGAGGCGGTGAAATGGCCCGCGGACGTCAAGGTCGCCGTCAACCTGTCGACGGTGCAGTTTCGCAGCCGCAACCTGGTTCAGGTCGTGGTCTCCGCGCTGGCGAATTCCGGATTGTCGCCGAAGCGGCTCGAGCTCGAGATCACCGAATCCCTGTTCCTGGCGGAGACCGAGGCCAATCTCGCGATCCTGCATCAGTTGCGCGAACTCGGCATCGGCATTTCGATGGACGATTTCGGCACCGGCTATTCCAGCCTCAGCTACCTCAGGAGCTTTCCGTTCGACAAGATCAAGATCGACCGCTCGTTCGTGAAGGACCTGGCGGAGCGCTCCGATTGCGTCGCGATCGTGCGGGCGATCTCCGGCCTTGGCCGCAGCCTCAATATCACCACCACGGCCGAAGGCGTCGAAACCATGGACCAGCTCACCTGGTTGCGCGCCGAAGGCTGCAACGAGGTGCAGGGCTTTCTGTTCAGCGCGGCCAGGCCCGCTGCCGAGATCGAAGCGCTATTGTCGAGGTTCGGCCGCCGCGCGTCGCAGGCGGCGTGAGCAACGTTGTCATTGCCGATAGTAGTCTGCTGGGCGCAGACTACGTAAACTTGTCAGCGCTCCCGGCAAACCATCTTACCTGAAACGATCTTGTGAAGAATGATGGATGCCAGGATCAAGTCCGGGCATGACGCGTCTTCAAAATCGCGTCACGATCTCGCTAAGTGCCGGGCGCGGGCGGTCCTCGCTCGGCTTCGACGAGGTGCCGATATAGATCAAGCCGGCGAGCTTTTCGTCCGCCTTCAATCCAAGACCGTCGAGCACATCGCGGTCGAAGGCGAACCAGCCGGTCAGCCAGCAGGCGCCGTAACCGAGCGCGGTCGCCGCGGTGACGATGTTCATCGAGCTCGCGCCTGCCGACAATTCCTGCTCCCAGGGCGGCACCTTGGGATGCGGCTTGGTGAAGCTGACCACGCCGATCACCAGCGGCGCATCGGTGAGCCTGCGCTTCTCGACATCGATTTCGGCTGATGTCGCGTTCGGATTCTTCCGCGCGAACATCTTTGCGATCACCTCGCCGGCGCGAACGCGCGCATCGCCCTCGAAAACGATGAAGCGCCACGGCGCCAGCTTGCCGTGGTCGGGAACGCGGGCGCCGATCGTCAGGATGGTTTCGAGCTCGGCGGGCGAGGGGCCGGGCCCGCTCATATCGCGCGGCTTGACGGAGCGGCGCGTCTTCAGGAGGTCGATGGCATCGGGCACGGCAGTCTCTCTGATCGGGGATTGATTGGGGGATCGAATAGCACGCAAGGCGGGCGGCCACGAGGCCGAAGACCCGCGTTTTGGATCGATTGTGAGCAAGCT
This sequence comes from Bradyrhizobium sp., assembly GCA_049582465.1. Lineage (GTDB taxonomy): Bacteria > Pseudomonadota > Alphaproteobacteria > Rhizobiales > Xanthobacteraceae > Bradyrhizobium. Next base: position 4,216 of record JBAUUA010000484.1, read on the forward strand.
GTCGCTTGGGCGGCCCCCGACTATGGAGCTCGCGTTTTGAGCGGCATCTTGGCCGCCCGCTCCAGCAGGTCTTTCCCGAGATCTTCCAGGATCTCCCGCGTCGCCAGGAACAGGCTGTGGCCCTGCTCGGTTTCGATAGCCAGCGCCACCACCGTCGGCCGATTGGGATCCGGGATCAGCTGGTAAGCCCGGATCGGGTAGGCCGGCAGTTCCCGTTCATCGGTCGTCGGTTCTTCGGGCATCAGGTTTCCAGCTTCGCCCGCTTCACGTCCGGCGGCGTGGCCTCTTCGACCAGCGCGGCGATCGCCTCGTCGGTCGGCAATACCTTTTGCCCCTCGCTGCCGAGCCGCCGGATCGAAACCGAATGCGTCTCGGCTTCCTTCTTGCCGACCACCAGCAGCGCCGGGATCTTCGCCAGCGAGTGCTCGCGGACCTTGTAGTTGATTTTCTCGTTGCGCAGGTCGATCTCGACGCGCAGGCCCGCGCGGCGCGCCGCGGCGGCGACCACCTTGGCGTACTCGTCGCCTTCGGAGGTGATGGTGGTGACCAGTACCTGCACCGGCGCGAGCCAGAGCGGAAAATTACCGGCGTAATGCTCGATCAGGATGCCGATGAAGCGCTCCATCGAGCCGCAGATGGCGCGGTGCACCATCACCGGCGTCTTCTTCGAGCCGTCGGCATCGATGTAGAACGCGCCGAACCGTTCCGGCAGGTTGAAGTCGACCTGCGTGGTGCCGCATTGCCAGTCGCGGCCGATGGCATCGCGCAGTACGTATTCGAATTTCGGGCCGTAGAACGCGCCTTCGCCGGGATTGATCGCTGTCTTGATGCGCTGATTATGGCTCTTCGCCTCGATCTCCCCGAGCACGGTGGCCATCACGCGTTCGGCATGATCCCACATCTCGTCGGTGCCGACGCGCTTCTCCGGCCGGGTCGAGAGTTTTACCGTCAGTTCGCCCTCGAAGCCGAAATCCGAATAGGTCGACAGGATCAGGTCGTTGATCTTGAGACACTCGTCGGCGAGCTGCTGCTCGGTGCAGAACACATGCGCGTCGTCCTGGGTGAAGCCGCGCACCCGCATCAGGCCGTGCATCGCGCCCGACGGCTCGTAGCGGTGCACCACGCCGAACTCGGCAAGCCGCAAGGGCAGGTCACGGTAGCTCTTCAGCCCGTGCTTGAAGATCTGCACATGGCCGGGACAGTTCATCGGCTTCAGCGCAAACCAGCGCTTGTCCTCGGCCTCGTCGCCGGCGGACTGGGCGGCGAACATGTTCTCGCGATACCAGTCCCAATGGCCGGAGGTTTCCCACAGCACCTTGTCGAGGATCTGCGGCGCGTTGACCTCGCTGTAATCGCCGGTCAGGCGCCGGCGCATATAGGCGATCAAGGCCTGGAAGATGGTCCAGCCCTTCGGGTGCCAGAACACCACGCCGGGGCCTTCTTCCTGGAAGTGAAACAGGTCGAGCTCGCGTCCCAGCTTGCGGTGGTCGCGCTTCTCGGCTTCCTCGATCTGCTTCAGGTAGGCATCGAGGTCTTCCTGCTTGGCAAACGCCGTGCCGTAGATGCGCGTCAGCATCGGATTGTTGCTGTCCCCGCGCCAATAGGCGCCGGCTACTTTCATCAGCTTGAACGCGTTGCCGATCTTGCCCGTGGAGGTCATGTGCGGGCCGCGGCACAGGTCGAACCAGTCGCCCTGCTTGTAGATCTTGATGGTCTGGTCGGCAGGGATAGCGTCGACCAGCTCGACCTTGAACATCTCGCCGTTGTCGCGGAATACCTGCTTGGTCTGTTCGCGGTCCCAGATTTCCTTGGTGAAGGGTTTGTCGCGCGCGATGATCTCGCGCATCTTCTTTTCGATCGCGGCAAAATCCTCAGGCGTGAACGGCTCGTTGCGGAAGAAGTCGTAATAGAAGCCGTTCTCGATCACCGGGCCGATGGTCACCTGGGTGCCCGGCCACAGCGATTGCACGGCTTCCGCGAGCACATGCGCGGCGTCGTGCCGGATCAGTTCCAGCGCGCGGGCGTCGTCGCGGGCGATGAATTCGATTCTGGCGTCGTGCTCGATCGGATCGGCGAGATCGACCACCGTGCCGTCGAGCGCCATCGCCACGGTGCGCTTGGCGAGCGAGGGCGAAATGCCCTTGGCGATGTCGAGGCCGGTGGTGTTCTTGGGGAATTCGCGTTTGGCGCCGTCGGGGAAGGTGAGGGCGATCTTGGTGGATTCGACCGGTTTGAGATTCGTCAGGCTGTATTTGAAGTCGGTCATAAGGGTCTCCTGTGGCTCACTCCTGCGAACGAGCGCAGGTAAGCGGGATGCAGCGGTATAGCAGGCGATTCGGCTCCTGCAACCGGCAAAAAGCGCGGGTTTCGAAGGCTTGAACGGGCCGTCAGGGCGAGACCGCCGCATCCGCCATCGGAGGTTGCGGCGCTGCCGTTCCTTGTTTAGCCTTGCCATGATCCGTCCGTGCTGATCCCGGCATTCTCCGATGATGTTTCGCGCCCTCCTTGTCGCAGCCTTGTTGCTCGTCCCCGGCGCATTGCGCGCCGAGCCGGTTCCGGCAGCCGCCGGATTTGAGCCGAAGCTGACCATCTATCTGGCAAGGGGCCCGGCCAATTCGTGCGGACCGGGCTGCGACCACTGGATTGCAGTGGAAGGAACCGTCGACCAGGCCGCCGCCGCGCGCCTCAGCCGCTTCCTGCGCGAGATCAAGGACACCAGGCGCCCGATCTATTTCCATTCGCCGGGTGGTTCGGTTGAGCCGGCCTACGCGATCGGGCGGCTGCTGCGCAGCCGGAAGGCGGTGGCGCGGGTCGGGCGGACGATCGTTGCGGCTTGCGCGGCGGGAACGCAGGTCGACGAGGCCTGCCTCAAGATCAAGAATGGCGGGGGCGAGGTCGAAGCCGAAATCTCCACCTTTCATGCGATGTGCAATTCCGCCTGCTCCTATCTGTTTCTCGGCGCGACGACGCGCGAGGTGGCTCCGGATGCCGCGGTGGCGGTGCATAACTCCAAGCTGACGCTTGTCGTTCGCGGACATCCCCCGCCGCAGGCGCTCGCGGCCTTCAGGGAGCGCAGCCTGGCCAAGGCCGATCGCGATCGCGCATCGTTCATTGCCGCGATGGGCGTCAGCCATGAACTCGACGATCTCATCAGAACGGTGAAATTCGAGAATATGCACGTCCTCACCCGGCCGGAGCTTTATCGCTTCGGCGTCGATACGCGGGCGATAGCCGAAACCGCGTGGAGCTTCGAGACCGCGACCCGTCCCTATGTCCGCAAGATTGCGCTGGCAAGGAAGGACGATGGCGCAACGTTTCGAACCATGGAGTGGCGCCTGTACTGCGAGAACAAAGACCGCGCGCGGCTGATGTTCGCGCGCGAATTCGACAAGGGCGCCGCCGGCATGAATTCGGTGATCATGATGGCGGGTTCGGAGAAGCCCGTGGCGTTCGGCAAATTTCCCGCACGAATTGGGACGTACGAGGCCTGGAGCGGGACGATTGCCTCCGATGCCATGAAGACGGTACTGGCTGCCTCTCATCTGCAGATGGGGGAGGGCACGTTGATGCCGGATGGCAAGACCAGCCAGGAAATGTTCGACATCGACACCATGGGTCTGGAGCCGGCGTGGACGCAGCTGGTCGCGACCTGCCCGGCAGCGCCAAATCCCGCTGCGCCAGCAAATACGAGGGCGGCGATTGCGCCGCCCACAGCCGCATCCGCTCCGGCGCCATGAGCGCGTAGCAAGCCGCTGCAGGCGCTGATGCCTCGCGGCCGAACAATTTCTTCCACTGTCTTGAACGCGTCATCTGCCTCACGCCACCAAGCTGGAGGAACCGCCGGGCGCGCGCCGCCGCGGCCGCAACTCATCACGCAAGAGGCCAATCGACATGAAGGTGACGCCGGAAACGCTGCGGGCGAGCCAGGACATCCGCGACATGCTGTGGCCGTTCGATTTCGCGGTCACCAGCAACAAGGAGTATGGCCCGGTCTGGTTCGACACCGCGCCGCTTCAGCCGTTCGAGATCGTGGCACAGCGCGGGTCCGGCTGCGTCTATGCGCTGGCCGGGCCGCAGCGGCATGTGCTGCTGGCGACGTCGGAAGGGCAGGCGGGTATCGTGGCGGCGAGTTTGAAGGAATGTCTCGAACTCGTGGTCACCCATCCCTATTGGCAGGACATCCTGCGTTTGGGCGGCGGCGATCTGTCCGCGATGCGGGAGGTGTTGCGCGACCGGACCGACGACTTCGAGGAGGGCGCGCTCGGCGACGACCCCGAGATCGAGGAGTTTCGGCCGCTGTTGCGTGCGCGGCTCGGACTGGCCGAGCCGGGCGATCCGCTGAAGCTGCTCCATCATGCCGTCACGGTGCTGGGCGCCGACGTCGTCGTCAGGGGACACGACGGTTATCCGTCGGAGCCGCTGGCGGGCCGCTTCAAATGGCCATGACATGGCGGCGAGGTCGCGGGAAATAATCGGTGTCCGGTCTTTCCTTTCCCGTTGATCCGGGATACATGCATTTGCATGAAAAATCCGCCCGCCGACGGCCACGTTCATCGCCGCTTCGCTCCCACCGCCCTGATGCTCGGAAATATCGTCACCGGCTGCTCGGTGCTGGCACCGGCGGGCATGCTGGGCGAATTGTCGAGCGGCCTCGGCGTGACGATCCGCGACGCCGGCCTTTTGATCACCTTCGGCGCGATCGTATTGTGCATCGGCTCGCCCGTGACGGCGTGGCTGACTAGCCGGATCGAGCGCCGCACGCTGCTGACCGCGGCCTTGGCAGTAATGGCGCTGAGCAACGCGGCCTCGGCATTCGCGCCGAATTACGCCAGCCTGCTGGTCATTCGCCTGATCATGCTGGCGGTGGGCGCGCTCTATACGCCACAAGCCGCCGGCACCGCCGCGCT
>JBAUUA010000485.1:0-1538 GCA_049582465.1 Bradyrhizobium sp.
TGCAGCGGGATCACCTCGCGATGGCCGTGGGCGCGCAGGCCGAGCACGAAATGATCGCGGTCGACGCCTGGAATCGGCGCCTCGCCCGCCGGATAAACCTCCGCGACCACCACCGTGTCGGCGTCGTTGAAGCAGGTGCAGAATTCCTCGAACAGCGATTGCAGGCGGGTGAAGCGATGCGGCTGCACCACGGCGATGATCTTGCCGTTGGTGGATTCCCGCGCCGCCTTCAAGACCGCCGCGATCTCGACGGGATGATGGCCGTAATCGTCGATGATGGTGACGCCGTTCCACTCGCCGGTTCGGGTGAAACGCCGCTTTACGCCGCCGAAGCCGGCGAGCGCCTTGCGGATGACGTCGTCCGCGAGCCCCAGTTCATGCGCCACCGCGATCGCCGCCGTGGCGTTGAGCGCGTTGTGCCGGCCCGGCATCGGCAGATGAATATCGGCTATCTCATGCGCGACATCGGTCTTGCGGTCGCGGAAGGCGACCGTGAATTTCGATCCGCCTCCCATCGGGGTGAGATCGACAAGCCGCGCGTCGGCCTGCGGATTTTCACCATAGGTGATGATGCGGCGATCCTCGATCTTGCCGACCAGCGTCTGCACCACGGGATGGTCGATGCACATCACCGCAAAACCGTAGAACGGCACGTTCTCGACGAAATTGCGGAACGCGTCCTGCACGGCCTCGAACGTCCCAAAATGATCGAGATGCTCCGGATCGACATTGGTGACGATGGCGACATCGGCCGGCAGTTTCAGGAACGTGCCGTCGCTCTCGTCGGCTTCGACCACCATCCAGTCGCCGGCCCCGAGCCGGGCATTGGTGCCGTAGGCATTGATGATGCCGCCATTGATCACGGTCGGGTCGAGGTCGCCGGCGTCTAGCAGCGCCGCGACCATCGAGGTCGTGGTGGTCTTGCCATGGGTGCCGGCGATGGCGACGCAGCTTTTCAGCCGCATCAGCTCGGCCAGCATTTCGGCGCGGCGCACCACCGGGATCCGCTGGGCGCGCGCCGCCATCAATTCGGGATTGTCGCGCTTGATCGCGGTCGACACCACAAGCACATCGGCGCCGTCGACGTTCTCGGCCTTGTGTCCGACGCTGATCTTGATGCCCTTGGCGCGCAGCCGGGTGACGTTGGCACCCTCGGAGGCGTCGGAGCCCTGCACGGTGTAGCCGAGGTTGCACAGGACCTCGGCGATGCCGCTCATGCCGATCCCGCCGATCCCGACGAAGTGGATGGGTCCGATCTCGCGCGGCAGTCTCATGATTGCATCCGTATGTTCTCGCTACGCCCGGGGCATAAGCGCGAAGCACGTCCTGGCGCCTGACGTCCCGGGCATCCGCGAATCCCGCTCACTTCATGCAAGACGTGGATGGCCGGGACAAGCCCGGCGATGACGCTAAATTTTCCAAATCCGGACCATTTGGCCTAGATTCCGGCGACTTTCATCACCAGATCGGCCAGCCGCTCGGCGGCGTCCAGCCGGCCGGCGCTGCGGGCGGCGGTGGCCATCGCGGCGAGCCTTGCC
>JBAUUA010000486.1:0-1708 GCA_049582465.1 Bradyrhizobium sp.
TCGTCAGCCATCGCCAGTCCCTGCTTCGCGCCAATGCCAGCGAATCACAGCACAGCGGCCCTGGCAAATGCCCTTTACCGAAAGATTCTCACGCTCTGAGGTGCGAGCGTCAGCGAGCCTCGAAGGATGAGCCACAGCGGGCTCTCATGGTTCGAGACGCGCGAAGACGCGCTCCTCACCATGAGGGTCTACCTTGCCATCACAACGCGTCTTCGCCCGTTCCACCACAGCCCGAGATTCCAGCCGACGCAGGTGGCCAGTGCGAGACTGAGCGAGATCGCCGAGCCGTACCGCGGCGCCGTGACGTTCAGGACCGCTATCGCGATACCGAACCCGATCAGGCCCCAGCCGCCATTGGCGATCACGGCCGCGGTCGGCTTGCCGCCGATGCGCGGATGCAGGATCAGCATCATGGAGGTGAACACCGCCGGAAACAGCGCGATCATGCCGCTGACGCCGGGTCCGACCCAGCGCGACAGGGTGACGACGGTGGCGACCAGGGTCGCGACCAGCGAGGCGCGCAGCGGGATATCGTACCAGCGCCGCGTGATTAGCGGCATCTTGACGTGGCGGAAGCGCCGCAGCAGCGGCAGGCAGATCGCAAAGGTGACGGCGTTCGCGATCAGGCCGCCGGCCAGCGACCACTGCACCGTCCGCGTCAACGCGGCAAGCGTGAGCCACACCGCGACCGCGCCGCCGCAACTGACAAACGCATTGCGGCGCTGCGCCAGCACGACATAGGTCAGCGCCAGCCAGATCGTCGCGGCGTTGATCGGCAGGCTCGCCAGCGCGCCCTCGGCGATGAAGCCAGCATCGTGATCGAGCGCGAGAAAGACGTAAGAGGGTCCGGCCGAAATCGGCAAGGTCGCGACCAGCGCGCCGATCACCGGGCCCGAGCGCTCGGTGATAACGGAGGCCGACACCACGAACGCGGCCGTGGTCGCCATGCGCAGCGCGAGCGTCAGGATGAAGGCGAGGTCGGGGGAAAGCAAAGGTGTCGTCATCCTGAGGTGCCCGCGCAACGCGCGGGCCTCGAAGGATGGGGGCATCAGCTCACCCTTCGAGGCTCGCTATGCTCGCACCTCAGGGTGACAGCGCGGATGTTATGGCGATACTAGACTCACACCCGCTGCATCGACACCGAAACCTTCGGTCCGTTCTTGATGGTCTGGTAGACCACGCAATAGCGCTCGGTGAGTTTCAACAGCAGATCGAGTTTGTCCTGCGGCGCGTCGGTGTCGACGTCGAAGCGCAGGCGGATTTCGGCAAAGCCGACCGGCGCCTCCTTGTCGACGCCGAGCGTGCCGCGGAAATCGAGATCGCCCTCGGCGGTCACATTGCCGGATTTGAGCGGCACCTCGATCGCGGTCGACACGGACTTGAGCGTCACGCCGGCGCAGGCCGCGAGCGCTTCCAGCAGCATGTCGCCGGAACACAGTTCGAGCCCGGATCCTCCGGTCGCAGGATGCAGGCCCGCCACCGCCAAAGCGCGGCCGGTCTCGACCTTGCAGGCGATGCCTTCGTTCTCGATCGAGCCCCTGGCAGTCAGCGTGATGACAGCGGCCCTGGGATCGGATTTGTAGCGCTCCTTGATCGGAGCCTGCATGGCGCGGAGTTCAGCGGCGTCCATCTGTTCTCTCCCGGATAACTGAAGCGTTTCGCATTTAACGGGTCGGAGCGCGGATGTCACCACCACATCGCTTCGCCA
>JBAUUA010000487.1:0-2091 GCA_049582465.1 Bradyrhizobium sp.
AGACCACGCCGCACACGGTGTTCGGGTAGAAGCCGGAGAAGGTGCGGTTCATCACCACCTGCGCCACCGCGATCTGGCCGCGCACCGCTTCGCCGCGGGCCTCGAAATAGACGGCTTCGGCGAGGCATTTCTCGGATTTGGCGCGCGACTTCTCATCCAGCAGACCGAGGCGCTCGGCCGGCGTCCTGGCCCGCTGGTTGTCGGCATTGACCTCACCCTTGGCGGCGACGCTCTCGCCGCTCTCGCTGATATTGGAGGGCTCCTCGGCGGCCGACGGCAGCGACGCCGTCGCCTTCAAGTCGGGATCAGGCAGCGTGCCCGGCATCACGATCTCGGGTTCTTCGCCGGGCTGCCAGCGCTCGATGCTTTCGGCCGGAGCGCCCAGCGAGGAGCTTCCGAAGAACAGGCTTGCGGTCTTCACCGAAAAGCCGTCGCGCGAAGGCGCAGGATCCAACGCCAGCGGCGAAGCATCGGGCGCGCTCTTGAGGTCATCGAGCGGCTGGGCCTCGAGCGACATCGATACATCGTATTGCGCAAGCGGCGGAGCGCGCAGCGCTTCCTGAAGTTCGGGGTCGAGCGGCGCTTTGCCGGCGGACGGCGCCGCGGCGGCCGTCTTTGCGCCCCTGACGGAAGCGTTCGACGTCGAGGGATTTTCGAGCGAGGGCGCAGCATTGGCCGGCGCAACGGTCTCGGGCGGTGCGATCACCAGGCGATCGCCCTTCAACGTGCGATCGACCTTGGGGAAATCCGAAGCCTGATAGCGCGGCGGCGGCGCGGCGATCGGGTTGCGCGTCACTGAACCCGTAATATCGATGCCCTGGTTGGTGAGGCTCGCCAGCACATAGTTCGCCGGATGCGGAAGCGACGTTCCGATCGGACGGCCGAAGCTGTAAGTGGCGACCTGGATGCTGCTGGCGGCGGAGAACACCCGCTTCTGCCAGCGTTCTGCGACACCCGGCTGGCGGGCCAGCAGCGAGGCAATATCCTGATATCCGATCTCGTTCGGCATCAATGCGAAGACGCAGAGGCCGATTCCGAAGGACGCGAACCGCGCGCCCTTCGGCCGGTTACGCACTACTGACATAGGTACGCTCACGCAACGCTTACAAGGATCGAACTTCAGTACATCCGTGCAATTCGATCCTTTTTGTTGGTATCGAATTTAGGTTGCCGGGGAGTTAATCGCCGTTGCGCGCGGGATACAGCCAAGATTCGGCGGCGATTTGCGCGATCGCATCGAAAACGTTGGTAAATGGCGGCTCGATGAAAGTGGTAAATATCCGGTCAACAAAAATGATGAAGGAAATTTACGCGACCCCGTTTTTCGCCGGGGCTTCGTTGCGGGTTCCCGCGCGAACTTCATTTCTCCAATCGCCATTCCGGGCAATGCGAAGCATCGAACCCGGAATGACAACGAGTCTCATCTTTCTGCGCAGTCCATGAAACGCAAATGCCCGGGACAAAGCCCGGGCATCACGCCGTTCTGAGTCGCTAGTAGCGCGACGAAAATTACGCCTGGCTGGCGACCGCCTTGCCGAGCGCGGCCTGCGCTGCCGCGAGCCGCGCGATCGGCACGCGGTAGGGCGAGCAGGAGACGTAGTCCAGTCCGATCTGGTGGCAGAACGCGACGGAGGCGGGATCGCCGCCATGCTCGCCGCAAATTCCGACCTTGATGTTCGGACGGGTCTTGCGCCCGCGCGCCACGCCGATCTTCACCAGTTCGCCGACGCCGTCGCGATCGACGGAGATGAACGGATCGATCTCGAAGATGCCCTTGGCGATATAGGTGCCGAGGAAGCTCGCGGCGTCGTCGCGGCTGATGCCGTAAGTGGTCTGGGTCAGATCGTTGGTGCCGAACGAGAAGAATTCCGCGGTCTTGGCGATTTCGCCGGCCATCAGGCACGCGCGCGGCAGCTCGATCATGGTGCCGACCTGATAGGTCAGTTTGGTGCCGGTCTCCTTCATCACCGACTGCGCGGTCGCATCGATCCGCGCCTTGACCAGATCGAACTCGGCCTTGGTCGCGATCAGCGGCACCATCACCTCCAGCCCAACCGCCTTGCCGGTGCGCTTGCCGGCTTCGACCGCGGC
>JBAUUA010000488.1:0-3875 GCA_049582465.1 Bradyrhizobium sp.
GATCAACCCCGTGTGCAGCATGTTTCCCCCCGACCTGTTCAGACCATGCTGAAACCGCCGCTGATGCTGATCACCTGGCCGGTGATCCAGCTGCCAGCGTCGGATGCGAGAAGAGCGACCATCGGGGCGACATCCGAGGGTTGGCCAAGCCTGCGGATCGGATAGGCTTTGACCAGCTTTTCGCGATTGGCTTCCACCCAGCTTTTGTCATGGGCCGATTCGATCAGGCCGAGCGCGATCGAATTCGCAGTGGTCCCGCTCCTGCCCATTTCGCGGGCCAGCGACTTCATCAGCGCGATGGTTCCGGCCCTGGCCGCGGCCGCTATCGCCAGGCCGGATTCACCGACGCGGGAGGAATCCCCCATGATGGAGATGATCCTGCCGCGGCCCGATGCCTCCAGCAGGGGTGCTGCGGCGTGGCTGCAATGGATCGCGCCATAGAGGCAGGTATCGATCTGCTTGTGCCAGTCTTCCGGTTTCGTCTCGCTGAAGCGTTTTCGCAGCACGAGACCGGCATTGTTGACCAGAATGTCCAGGCGGCCGAAATCGGCCTTGACTGTCGCGACCATGGCTCTGACGGCCTCGAGATCCGCGATATCGGCGCCATAGGCTTTCGCCGTGCCGCCGGCCTTCTCGATTTTCTCGACAACCGCCTCGGCTTCGTCCTTGGACGAGTGATAATTCACCGCCACCGCGGCCCCCGCCTCGGCAAGGGCCAGCGAGATCCCCGCGCCAACATCGCGGCCGCCGCCGGTGACAAGGGCGACACGCCCTGCGAGACTGTTCATGATTTGCTTCCTTTCATTGGTGTACGTGCCGGCTCCAGCAGCCTGAACAGCCGTTCCGGAGTCATTGGGAGGATCGAGATGTTGATGTCGAGCGCCGACAGCGCGTCGGCGATGGCATTTGCGATCGCGGCCGGCGCGCCGATCGTTCCGCCCTCGCCCATGCCGCGGAAGCCGCCGGCGACCGCCGATTCGCTTTCGATGTGGACGACGTCGATATCGGGAATTTCGACCGCGGACGGAATGACGTAATCGACCAGGCTCGCGCTCACGAGCTGACCGTCTTCGTCGTACATCATCTCTTCGTAAAGCGCGGCACCAATGCCCTGCGCAACACCGCCGTGAACCTGTCCGTCCACGATCATCGGATTGATGATGCGGCCGCAATCTTCGGCGACGACATATTTATGGATCTTCACAAAGCAGGTCGTCGGATCGACCTCGACGGCAGCCAGATGCGTCGCGCATGCCGTCGTCCCGTTGACGGGATCATAGGTGTAGCTGCCCTCCAGCTCCACGCGGGCCTCGACCGGCAGCGTCCTCATGTCCGAATACACCGCCTTCGCGATCTGCCGGAAGCTCACCGAGCGATCGGTGCCCGTGACGGTCGCGCGGCCGCCATACACCTCGATGTCTTCGGCCGCAGCCTCCAGCAGATGCGAGGCGACCTTCCTGATCTTCTCCTGCAGGATACGTGAAGCATGTTTCGCGGCGCCGCCGCCCAGAACCGCGCTGCGGCTGGCATAGGTCCCGGTCGACATCGGGACGCCATCGCTGTCGCCCTGCACAATCCGGATATCCTCGAAGTTCGCGCCGAGATCGTCGGCGATGATCTGGGCAAGCGTCGTTTCCAGCCCTTGTCCATGCGAGGCGACGCCGAACGCCGCCGTGATCGCGCCCGTCGAATCGATGCGGATCTTGGCGGTTTCCGAACCGGTGTTGATCGGCATTCCCGGCGCAACCGCAATTCGCGAGCCGATCCCGGTCAGTTCGGCATAGCTTGCGAGGCCGATGCCGAAATAGCGCCCTTCCGCACGCGCCGCGCTCTGCCGCTTCCGCAACGCCTGATATCCGCCGGCCTGTGCTGCCGCGTCGAGACATTCGACGAAGCCGGCCTTGTCCCAGATGATCCCGGACGCGATCCGGTAGGGAAATTCGTCGGCGCGGACGAGATTGCGCCGGCGAATCTCGAGCGGGTCGATTCCGAGCGCTTTCGCACCCATATCCATCAGCCGCTCGGCGACGAAGGTGGAGATCGGCCGGCCGACGCCGCGATAGGGTCCGGTCGGCGGCTTGTTGGTGGCGACGCCGCGCACCGCGCCCCGGTAAGACCGAATCCTGTAGGGACCGGGAAGGAAGCTCACGACCTGGACCGGTTCGAGCCCGCAGGTCCATGGATAGATCGAATAGGCCCCCACGTCGCCGGTCACGTCGGCTTCGAGCGCGATCGCGATGCCGTTTTCATCGAAGCCCATCTCGGCCTCGATGATTTCGGCAAAGGCCTGGCTCGAACTGGAGATGTCTTCCAGCCGGTCGGCCGTCCACTTGATCGACCGGCGCAGCTTCTTTGCCGCCACGCACAGCAGGATTTCTTCCGGATAGAGCGACCCCTTGGAACCGAAGCTGCCGCCGACATCGGGTGCGATCACCCGCAGCCGGCTGCCGGGCAGATCGAGCGAGTCCGCCAGCGCGTCGCGCACGATGCCGGGAATGTTGGAGGACGTGTAAAGCGTGACCGCGCTTCGCCGGCCGTCGAATTCGGCCGAATAGCTGCGGGGCTCCATCGCGAGCGGCGCTTTTCGCGTCATCTCGAAGCGATCGCGGACCCGAACGGCGGCGGTTGCGAGATCGGCCCGAACGTCGCCCTTCTTGAACTCTCTTGCGATCAAGACATTGGTCCCGGCTTCCTCGTGAAGGAGCGGCGCTTTCCCGGAAGCCGCCAATTCGGGATCGGTGACCGCCGCCAGCGGGGCATATTCGATATCGATCAGCTCCAGCGCGTCCTCGGCGAGGTAGCGATCTTCGGCGATGACTGCCACCACGGCTTCGCCGACATAGCGCACCTTGTTCGAAGCCAGCGGCAAAATCGGAGTCGCGTAGTAGTTCGCCATCCGGGAAAACGGGATGATCGGCTTGCAATCCTCGGCCAGGTCGTCGGCACAGAAAACCGCGACAACGCCGGGTGCCGCTTTCGCCCTGGCCGTATCGATCCGCGCGATGCCGGCATGAGGCTGTTCGCTGCGGCGAAACGCAACATGCAAGGCGCGATCGGGCTTGCGATCCGCCGTATACTCGCCGTTGCCGGTCAGCAGGCGCGGATCTTCGGTGCGCCTGATCGGCATGCCGACATGACGCGGCCGCAGCAGGTCCGGGATCCGGACGGTGTCGTCCCTACTCATAGGCATCGAGCCCCTTGCGCAGGCTCTGCCACTGGGCATCATCATGGCCGCAGACGACCGTCGCCCCGGACTTCTCGATCCGGCGGATCTCCGCATAGGACTGCAGCAGCGCTTCCGCGTTCCAGGTGTTGCGCGGTGCCGTATCCGTATCCAGGTTTTCGCGCAGGCTCACCGCGTCCGACACCAGAAGAAACGGGCCATCCCGATCCAGATGCACGGCGGCGCCCATCGTGCCCGGCGTGTGGCCGGGCAGCGGAATCAACACCAGCCTCCCGTCCCCGAAAACGTCGCGTTCGCCGGTGATGGCGTCGGTCGGCTGTCCGTGGTCCCAATCGGCCCGCAGATAGCCGGCCGCCTCCGCTCCTGGCGCCTTCGCGGCATCGATCTCCCGGGCGTGCACCATGACGGTCGCCTTCCCAAAGAACTCGTTGCAGCCGCAATGGTCGGGATGAAAATGCGAGCAGACGACGACGTCGATATCGTCCGGATTGACGCCGATACAGGCGAGACTCGGCAGCAGCATATCTTCCGCGCGCATCACCGGCGTCATCACCTTCATCAGCGATCCCCAGCGTTCTTCGCCATGCTCGACGACGGAGGGATGGCACCCCGTGTCGAACAGCACGTTGCCCTGGCTGTGCCGGATCAGCGCGCTGCTGACGGGAGCCTCGAAGGTTTCGCTGCGATCGGC
>JBAUUA010000489.1:0-8540 GCA_049582465.1 Bradyrhizobium sp.
GCCCCGCTCCCACATGCCGATGGCGTATCCGGCAATCCGGCCGGTGGCGCCGCCGGCCCAGACCAGCTCGAACGGCGAGAACAGCCGCCAGCGCTCGTCGCCCCACAGGATGCTGCGGGCGATCAGCTGGCCGGCCATCGCGGTGGTGTTCAGGCCGCGACCGCCGAAGCCGCTCGCGACCCATAATCCCTTCCGCAACTGGCCGATCTGCGGCATGCCGTGCACCGTCAGCCCGATCGCGCCGCTCCAGACCTCCGATATCTCGACTTGTCCGAGTTGGGGGAAAATCGTCCGGATCCTGCGCGCGATCGCCGGCGCGAAGCGCGCAGGGTTTGCCGCCCAGGTGGTTTCCGGGCTGGCCCACACCAACCGGTCGCCTTCGACCACGCGGAAATGATCGATGCCGTCGCTGTCGGTCACCGATCCCTGAAACGCAATCGTCTCGGCAAGGCGCTCGCCGAGCGGCGCGGTCACCGCCGCATAGCGCCAGACCGGCAGCAAGGTTTCCGACAACCGCTGCAGCGGCGCGCCGAGATGGATATTGCCGGCTAGCACGATGTGGGAAGCGCGCAACCGCGCCGACGGCGTGACGATCCGCTTGCGGATGCCGGACGGATCGATGCTGACCACCGGGGTGTCCTCGAAGATCCGCGCGCCCGCCCGCCGCGCGAGCGCGGCCAGGCCATGAACGTATTTGCGGCCGTCGATCTGAAACGCCTTCGGATAATACACGCCGTGGAAATAATGATCGGTCCTGAGCTCGGCGCGCACGCGATCGACCTGCCAGCCCTCCACTTCCGTCTCGAAATCCTCGCCGAGCATTTGCAGCCGCGCGATCAGCTCGTCGCCGATCTCGACATTGGACACCTCCAGCGCGCCCTCGCTGAGCGCAATGCCCGGCATCAGTTCTTCGGTCGCATTGGCCCGGACATATTCGGCGCCTTCCCGCGACAGCGTCCAGAGTTCGCGGGTATCTTCGACGCCGATGCGCGCGATCAGATCGCCGATCGGCAGACCGTAGCCCGGCATCACCGTGCCGAGCTGATGGCCGGAAGCGTTCCAGCCGACATGCCGGCCTTCGAGCACCGCGACGCTGGCACCGAGCCGCGCGGCTTCCAGCGCCACCGTCAGCCCGGCAAGGCCGGCGCCGACCACGGCGATGTCGACATCCAGGTCGAACGACAGCCGCGAGCGCTCCGGCGGGGTTGCGGCATCGGGTCCGACGATCTTGCTTGCAGAACTCTCGCTCATATCGTTTTCTTACGGACCGATCGGGCGCTTGTCACCTTGTCTGGCGGAGCAGCTTGTACATTAATCCCCCGGACTTGAAACGAATCGAGATTGCGCCATGCGCCGTTTGATGCTGCTGCGTCACGCCAAGACCGAACACGACGCGCCGTCGGGCCGCGATCAGGACCGCCGGCTGGACAATCGCGGCCGCCATGATGCTGCCGAAATCGGCGGCTGGATCGGCCACCATCCGCCGTTTCCGGATTGCGTGCTGGTTTCGCACGCGATCCGGGCGCATCAGACCTGGGAAATCGCCTGGGAGGCGATGAAGGAAGTGGCTCCGGAGCCGGAAGTCGAGCTGATGCCGGAACTCTACGGCGCCGACGCCGCCGAGTTGCTGCAAATCATCCGGTCCGCGTCGGAGACCGATCCGCTGCGGCTGTTGCTGGTCGGTCACAACCCCGGCATGCACGAACTGGCGCTTGCGCTGGCCGGCAGCGGCGATGCCGCCGGTCGCGCGGCGCTCGCCGACAATCTGCCGACATCGGGACTTGCGATCTTCGATTTCGACATCGACGACTGGGCCGACGTGGCATTCCGCCGCGGCAGACTGGTGCTGTTCGTCAGCCCCAAGCTGCTCAAACACGCTTCGGACGAATAGCGGCGCGGGCCGCGTCCGCGTCGCCAGGCCGTCAAACTATGCTAGGCTGATGGCGGACAGGGAGGCCCGAGATGTTCAAATCCATTCTAGTTCCGATCGATCTCGCCGACACCGAACTAGCGAAGCCTGCGATCGCGACGGCGACGACGCTGTCGCAGACCTGGAACGGCACGGTGCGCCTTCTCAACGTATTGCCGATGACGCCGGTCATGCTGGCGGAATATGTGCCTGCCGATTTCGACGCCCAGCAGCGCCAGACTTCCGAAGAAGCGCTCGCCATCGTGGCGCGCGAATCCGGCATCGAGCCGCAACGAGTCTCCGGCGTGGTGCGCCAGGGCGGCATCTACCACGAGATTCTCGAGGAAGCCGCTGCGATGCACGCCGACCTGATCGTGATGACCTCGCACCGGCCGGCGATGCGCACCTATTTCCTCGGCTCCAACGCCGGCCACGTCGTGCGTTACGCCAAATGCTCGGTGCTGGTGGTGCGGCACTAGGACATGGTCGCGACCCCGGCCGCATGGTGCGAAGCGAAAGCCGCTCTTTCGGGAAAGATCATGTCCGAACAAAAACATAGATCGCGGTTCCGATCCATCGAATCGATTTCAGAATCCGGTTTAGGACGATCGAACCAGGGAGAGACCGCGTGAAGAACCGGTGGCGGAAATGGAGCTACGAAATCCCGCTGGCGTTCGGGGACGCCCTTTGGGATGTGCTGGTCGTGCAGTTCGCCGCTTTCCTCGACCGGCTGACGCTGCGCCGTGTGCTCGAATTCGTCGCCATTGCCATCCTGGCGATCGCGTTTGCGCAGACCTTCCCGATCGACCTGGCGATCCTGTTCGCCGGCGATACCCTGATGTATCTGGAGATACTGGTCGTCATCCGGCTTGCGGCTGGACGGGAGCACCTCCTATATGCACTGCGCCTCGCCGCGCAACTTGCCCGTTTTGCGCTGCGCACGTTGAGAGCCGCCGCCCATCAGCCGGTGTCGCGCATCAACCGGCTGCGCGAGCGGCGGACCCCTGCCCGTTCGGCGCGGCCGCGTATTCCCGACCGATCCGACGACAGCCGGGGTCTTGCAACCCCATGGGGCGTCCTGGCTGCGGCGTGACGCAAGCGTTCGTACCCTACGCCGGCCATTCCGCGATAAAGCCTTTGGCCTTGTACGGCTCGATCTTGTCCCATTCGGCGAGAACCAGCGCGCGGAAAACCGGATCCGTGTGCCAGAGCGCGCGCGGCGCATCGAAACCGTCGACCGTAACCAGCATCTTCTCGACCTCCGGCCAGTGCCGGTGCAGCGTCATCGGGTAGCGCCGCGCCGTCCAGCTATTTCCGAGGCAGATCACGCTATGGATATTCTTGAGCCCAAGGGCGGCCTCAATGACGGGCAGCGAGAAGATCACGTTCTCGCCGGTGTTGGTCGCGCGATGTTCTTCGAGGATGCGTTCAGCCGGGATACCGCCCGCCACCATCGCGGCCTTGATGATCTCGCATTCGGAGAATTCGGAACCCGGCGTCACACCGCCGCTGACGATCGACCAGCAAAAGAAACCCTCGCGCCAGAGCCGGCAGGCTTCATCGGCGCGCCGTCCGACATTCTCGCGGGTGCCGAATACGAACAGCAGATCGGCGGGTTTGAGCGGCGTGCCAATCAGATGCCTGGCGTTGATCTCCGCGATCTCGGCTTCATCAGGCAGTCGGCGGCTTCGGTCCTTCACAACTTGGCCTCCGCGCTCATCCGGAACAGGCGTGCCGACGATGCCGCGCCGCCGCCTCGTCGCGAAGTCACATTTCATTGCCAATCGTTGCGGCGCGCTAGCCTTACGGCAGCAACGCCTCCGGCAGGTGATCGAACGTATAGGCGCGCGGCCGGTTGCGCCGGATGAAGCCGCCGATCTGCCAGCTGAACAGCGCGGCGAAGCCAATGAGAAACAGTCCGCCCGCCCATTCGCCAGTCGCGATAGCGCGAATGAGAAGCCCCGCGATCGCGACCGTAACCAGCGCCAGCAGCACGATGCCGGCGGCATAGGTCTTCGGCCCGATGCCGCCGATCAGCATCGCCCTGCTTCCGGCCTGCTGCATCCGCGCGTGCAACTGCGTGATGAAGGCGCGGTAGTCCCGGTCCTGCGGCGTCATCAAGGCGACGGTCTGCCAGCTGGTCGAGAGCACGACGATGCGCTGACCGCTTGCAGATTCGATATCGGCGCGAAAGCGCCGCGACTGCATCGATACCGGCCGGTACGACAGGCGGATCGCCGCAATGTCCGGATAGGGCCAGACCCCGGACTTGCTTCCGGCCTGCCACGACAACCCCTCGTCCGTCAGCTCGAATTGATGGGCGGAACCGATCAGCGACGCCTTGTAGGCATAGCTCGTGGCCGGCGCGTGCGGGGCCGATGGCGTCGCGTCGTGCGGCTGCAGCTGTGACAATCCGATAAATCCCCGTTCCTCGCCGGCGCATGATCCGCCAAAGTGTCAGCGTTCGGCGATAAGATCATGCGCTCCCTGGATAATTTGGAGCGTCGGCTTGCGCGCGATGCCGGCTTTACCTTACAAGCAGAGCATGGCCGAGACGACCTATTTTCCGCGCCGCCTGATTCTCGGTGGCGCCATGATTTCCGGTGTGCTGCTGGCGCTCGCCGTGCACATGCTGGGGGCGCGTTACGGCCTCGATCTCGGCGGCCTGTGGCGATCCGATACGACCGACTTCATGCCGGCGGGCGCCGCCATCGCGTGGTGGCTGATTGCAACGGTCGGCTTCTCCGGCGGCTATTTCACGGCGACGCTGATGGACAGCGCCGTGTCGGGAGAGATTCCGATGCGGATGCGGCAGTTCCTGATCGCGGTCGGCGTGCTGGTGCTGGCGGGCGCAGGCCAGGCGGCCGCGGCACCCAGCCCGATCCCGACCATCGCGGGCGTGCTGACGGGCCTCGCCGCGCTCGGTCTTGGCGCGGTGATGGCATTTTGCGGCGCCCATTTTGCCCTGCGCAGAGCCTGACAGGCAGGGCCGAGGGAACATGAATCGCCGCGAATTCATGGCCGCGATCGGAAGCGTTGCCGTCTTCCCGCTTGCAGCGCACGCCCAGGAAGCCGGCCGCATCTATCGCCTCGGCGTCGTCATTCCCGCCACGCGCGCTTCCGTCGAGCCCTTCTTCGACGAGCTGCGCATCAACGGCTTCGTCGAAGGCCAGAACCTGGTTGTGACCGGCACCTACAGCGTCCGAGCCGAGCAGATCGCCGAGAGCACGGCAGCGCTGATGCAGACGCAGCCCGAGGTGATCCTCTGCGGTCCCGAGGCCTATCTGCGCGTGCTTCAGACCGCGACCCGTACCATCCCGCTCGATAGCATGAGCGAGGATCTGGTCGGCGAAGGCTTTGTCGCCTCGCTGGCGAAGCCGGGCGGCAACATCACCGGCATCAGCCTGCTTTCGCCCGAGCTTGACGGCAAGCGGCTGGAGATCCTGACGGAAGCCGTGCCCGGCCTGCGCCGGGTGGCGGCGCTGGCTCATTCCATCGTGACGAAAGAGCATCTGGCGGAGCAGCAGGAGCTGGCGCGCTCGCGGGGCGTCGAGCTGTCGGTGCTTGCCTTTGCCGACGCGTCGGAGATCGCGCCCGCGCTCGACGCGGCGAAGGCAAGCGGCGCCCAGGCGATCAACTTTCTGGCGAACCCGCACCAGGTCGTCAGCCGCGACATCATCCTGGATCACATGGCCAAGATCGGCCTGCCCGCGATCTACCAGTGGCCGGAGACGGCCGATCTCGGCGGCCTGATGGGCTACGGTCCGCCATTCGCGCAGATGTACCGTCAGCGCGCACGGCAGATCGCCAAGATGCTGCGGGGCACCAAACCCACCGAGATGCCGGTGGAGCAGCCGGCGAATTTCGAGCTCGTCATCAACCTCAAGACGGCGAAAGCCATCGGCCTCGAGATTCCGGAGGGTCTGGTGACGCGCGCCAACAGGGTGATCGAGTAGCCCGCGGGTCGCTAGCCGTGCCGGATGGCGCCCTGCTCCCGTGTCGCCGCGCCGCACCAGATCGCGATCGCCGCCGCAAGCAAAAGGCCGGCTGAAATCATCAGCGCCTCGTATGTGCCGGCCATGAAGCTGCCGGGACGACCGATCAGCGAGCCGAACAAGGCGACACCGAGCACACTGCCGGTCTGCCGGGTGGCGTTGAGCACGCCAGCCGCGATACCGGAGCGGGACTTCTCCACACTCCCCAGCAGCGTCGACGTCAGCGGCGGCACCAGCAGGCCAAGACCCGCACTCAGTGCGATCAATTGGGCGCAGATCGCCCAGTAGCTGGTGCCGGGCTGCAGTCCCAGCATCCCCAGACAGCCGATCGCCGACAGGGCGGCCCCGGCGGCGATGGTCGCGGGTGCGCCGATACGCTCGGCGACAAGGGGGGCCATCAGGTTGACCGGCAATACCGCCCCCAGCATGGGGACGAAGGCGAGGCCGGTTGCGAACGGTGAGAATTCGTTGACCTGCTGGAAGTACAGGCTGAACACGAAGATCAGCCCGTAGATCGCCACGTTGACGAGCAGGCCGACCAGCGAGGTCAGCGCAAACATCCGGTGCGAGAATAGCGACAGTGGCAGCATCGGCTGCGACGCGCGGGCCTCCCGCCAAACGAACGCCGCCGCCAATACCACGGATGCAACGAAGCCTCCGATCACGAACGCGTCTTCCCAACCGCGCGCACCGGCCTCGATAATTGCCCCGGCAAGACAGCCAAGGGCTGCGATCGCCGCGAACTGGCCGGGCAGGTCGATCTCGCGTTGCTGGTATCGCGTGGTCTCGCGGGCATAGCGCCAGGTCAGCCATAGGCCCGTGAGGCCGATCGGCAGGTTGACCAGAAAGATCGAGCGCCAGCCCACCAGCGTAATCAGGCCTCCACCGACGAAGGGACCCGCCGTCAGCGCCAGACTGGCGCCGGCGGCCCACACGCCGACCGCGCGACCGCGCGCCTTTTCGTCCGGGTAGGCGTGGCTGAGCAGCGCCAGCGAATTCGGAACCAGTATGGCAGCGGCAAATCCCTGAACGCACCGCGCCGCAATGAGGATGGCGGCGCTGGGCGCCAGCGCGCAGGCCACCGATGCCGCCGTGAAGATGGCAAAGCCCGCCATGAAGACCCGCTTCGCGCCGATGCGGTCTCCAAGCGCGCCCGCCGTCAGAATGAAGGCGGCGAACGAGATGGTGTAGGCGCTGACCACCCACTGCAGCTCGGAGACACCGCCACCCAACGACGTGCCGATGCTGTTGAGCGCGGTGTTGACGATCGTCACGTCGAGCTGAACCACGCCGTAGCCGAGACTCATGGCCGCAAGCGTCAGCGACGTCGCCAGCCTCGAACGCTCCGCCTTGCTTTCCAGGCCGGAGGCTCTCGGCGGGTTCGAAAGCGCCGGGATTTTGAGGGATGTTGTTCGCACGGGTCACCTCCATCGGGAGGATTAAACACCGCCAAATGTTTCCGGTTCAAGGCAGACACTTCGTTACGTATCGAAGTATGGTTGCGGATGGTCCAGGTTTCGGACGCACGGTTGCGATACGGAAAACGCCGCGCGGCTGCCCGCGCGACGTTTTGTCTCAATCCGTGGCGACGCCGGAAGATCAGCTCGCGGCGCGCAGATTGACCTTGCTCTCGGCGAGCGTGGTCAGCTTCTTGTCGGTCGCCCTTTCCTCATCGAGCGTCTTCTGCAGCACGCTGGCGCAATCGTTGCGGCCGAGCTGCTTCGCCCATGCGATCAGGCTGCCATAGCGCGTGATCTCGTAGTGCTCGGCGGCCTGGGCGGCGTTGATCAAAGCCGCATCCAGCACCGCTTTGTCCGCGACTTCGCCGGCGACCTCGTCGGCCTCCTCGATGATGCCGTCGATCGCGGGGCAGTCCACCGCCTTCACCTCGGCGCCATGCATCTGGAACACCTGCTCAAGCCGCTGCACATGCGTCTTGGTCTCATCGAGATGAGTCAGAAAACCCTGCTTGAGCTGCTTGTCGGTGGCCTTTTCCGCCATTTTCGGCAGCGCCTTCACGAGCTGCTTTTCGGCATAATAGATATCCTGCAGCTGGTGCACGAACAGGTCGTTCATGGTTTTGATGTCTTTGGTAAAGAGTCCCATTTGGTCATCCTTTTTCTGGGGAACACAACCGCACCGCATGGTCGTCGCGGGCACGCCGATATGTTCGATTGCCGGTACCGTCGCTAACCGGCCATTCGCGAGGTTGTTCCTGTAGACGGCGGCAAACCTGATGACGGAACAAAGAACGTAGCGGGAGCACGGAACAGAAGGCAGCTCGATACCCCGCCCGATATCGGGCCGTGAAAAGGACTCGAATCTGTCGCGTTAAGACATATGTAAGGCGTGTGACAGCCATGCCGTTCTGAGGCTGAAGCCAGCCTTGTCAAGGACTGCACAAGGAGACCTTTTTGTCCTATGGGTCTTTGTCATGTAGAGCGACGGGCCGCCGCGATCGCTTCAATGGGCCTTTTACTTGTTGCCGCCCTGCCGGGAGGATGAATGCACGGACTGCTGACCACGCTCGGGCGTGGCTTCAAGAGACGGATCGGCTGGAAGCGGCTCGGAATCGCGGCGAGCCTCCTTATCATCGCCTTTGCGATCACGACCCTGGTCCGCACCTTGAGGGGCGT
>JBAUUA010000490.1:0-6864 GCA_049582465.1 Bradyrhizobium sp.
GATCGCGGCCGAGCTTGGACTGCAGTTCCACCAGATCGGTGAAGACGTCAGCCTGGCGCCGCAGTTCGTCGGCGATCATCGGCGGCTGGCTCGAAATCGTCGAGATCACGGTCACCCGGACGCCGCGGCGCTGCACGGCCTCGACCAGCGAGCGGAAATCGCCATCGCCGGAAAACAGCACGATCTGGTCGACATGCTCTGCGAGCTCCATGGCGTCGACCGCGAGCTCGATATCCATGTTGCCCTTGACCTTGCGGCGGCCGCTGGCGTCGATGAATTCCTTGGTCGCCTTGGTGACGACGGTGTAGCCGTTGTAATCGAGCCAGTCGATCAGCGGACGGATCGACGAGTATTCCTGATCTTCGATGATCGCCGTGTAGTAGAACGCGCGCAGCAGCGTTCCGCGGCTCTGGAATTCCTTGAGCAGGCGCTTGTAGTCGATGTCGAAACCGAGTGTCTTGGCCGTCGCGTAGAGGTTGGCGCCGTCGATAAAGAGCGCGATCTTGTTGGTAGAAGAGGGGGACATTCAGTTTCTCGCGTTGTTGTTAACGTTTTTGGCGCAGCGGCAAATGACCGCGCATTTCCAGGATTTGCTGCCCAAAGTTCGGTGAATTTGGCCCCGACCAACACCACCGCAAATATGGTATGGCAAAGGCGAAAAGGCCAACACTTTTGACGTGGCAATAAAGCGAATTCTTGTCCTGGGCGGCGCCAACCGCAGGTCCGGGCGCTTCGCCTTCTGGTCCCTGGGGAGGGGTTACCAGAGCCGATTGGGAACGCAAATCACAAAATGGCCTTGCGCAAAGACCCCGGCCCCTATAACTACCGGACATAATCAACATATTCGGTCCCATTAGCGAAGGCGACAGTCGATGGCGCGCGTCACCGTAGAAGATTGCATTGATAAGGTCGACAATCGGTTCGACCTGGTCCTGTTGGCGGCGCACCGTGCCCGCATGATCTCATCCGGCTCCCAACTTACGGTTGATCGGGATAATGACAAAAACCCGGTCGTATCGCTGCGCGAAATCGCGGATTCCACGATTTCTCCGGAAGATTTGCGCGAGGAACTGGTGCATTCGCTGCAGAAATTCGTCGAAGTGGACGAGCCTGAGCCCGATACCGTGCCCTTGATCGGCTCGGCCGGCGCCAGCGTCGACGCCGACGACACCGAAGTCGCTGTCGAGCGGATGACCGAAGAGGAACTGCTGAAGGGCCTCGAGGGCCTGGCGCCGCCGGAAGAGCAGCCCGAAGAAGACGAGTAGAAGATTGCAGGATCTGCAATCTGGGGTAGCTCAATCCCGTACGATTTGACCCAAGGCCCGGACATTGATCCGGGCCTTTGCTTTTGTTGACCTTTTCGTGGTTACCATGGGCCCTCACGGGCACGGTTGGATTCCGGCGCGGCTGACCCCGATTTGATCGAGGGAATGCTGGATTGGCGTCATACTGCGCCCGGGATTTCCCGAACCAAGCATTCTGGTGGCACGGAGGGGTGCTGCCTGGCGCGGGAGGGACTAGGTTAGGTCGTGGAGCCGACCTTGAAGCCGGGGCGTGAAGCCCGCACGTGAAGGCAGGGATTTGATGGCGTATTGGCGCCGCAGCATACCCCAGATGCAGGCCGCGACCGAATCGGTCGCCGTGGCGCCTTCCGCGCCTGCGCCGGCAAAGCCGGCCAAGTCGCCGCGTTCGCGGATGATGAGGCAATACGACCTGGTCGAACGCGTCCGGTCCTACAACCCCGATACCGACGAAGACCTTTTGAACCGCGCCTATGTCTACGCCATGAAGGCGCACGGCACGCAGACCCGCGCCTCCGGCGATCCCTATTTCTCGCATCCGCTCGAGGTCGCGGCGATCCTCACCGATCTCAAGCTCGACGATGCCACCATCGTAGCTGCGCTGCTGCATGACACCATCGAGGATACCGAGGCGACCCGCGCCGAAATCGACAAGCTGTTCGGGCCCGAGATCGGCGCGCTGGTCGAGGGGCTGACCAAGCTGAAGCGGCTTGAACTCGTCTCGCGCGAGGCCAAGCAGGCCGAGAACCTGCGCAAGCTCCTGCTGGCGATCTCCGACGACGTCCGCGTGCTGCTGATCAAGCTCGCCGACCGTCTGCACAACATGCGGACGCTGGAATTCGTGCCGCCCGCCTCGCGCCACCGGATCGCCGAGGAGACGCTCGACATCTATGCGCCGCTCGCCGGCCGCATGGGCATGCAGGAGATGCGCGAGGAACTCGAGGACCTGTCGTTCCACTCGCTCGATCCGGAAGCCTATACCGTGGTGATGCAGCGGCTGGATTCGCTGGCCGAGCGCAACCGCAACCTGATCGGCGAGATCGAAAGCCAGCTCTCCAAGAACCTGCAGAAGAACGGGGTCACCGCGCACGTCTATGGCCGGCGCAAGCGGCCGTTTTCGATCTGGACCAAGATGGAGCGCAAGTCGGTCGGCTTCGAGCAATTGTCCGACATCTTCGGCTTCCGCGTGGTGCTTGACGACGTCGAATCC
The DNA here is from genome assembly GCA_049582465.1 of Bradyrhizobium sp. GTDB lineage: Bacteria > Pseudomonadota > Alphaproteobacteria > Rhizobiales > Xanthobacteraceae > Bradyrhizobium. Next base: position 2,512 of record JBAUUA010000490.1, read on the forward strand.
TGCTACCGCGCGCTCGGCGTCGTGCACACCACCTGGCCCGTCGTGCCCGGCCGGTTCAAGGACTACATCTCGACGCCGAAGCAGAACGACTATCGCTCGATCCACACCACCGTGATCGGCCCCGGCAATCAGCGCGTCGAACTGCAAATCCGCACCGAGGAGATGGACCAGATCGCCGAATTCGGCATCGCCGCGCACGCCTTCTACAAGGATGGCGTGGGCTCGCCGACCGAACTGTTGAAGCGCGAATCCAACGCCTTCGCCTGGCTGCGCCATACCATCGCGATCCTGTCGGACAGCGCCAATCCCGAAGAGTTCCTGGAGCACACCAAGCTCGAGCTCTTCCACGACCAGGTGTTCTGCTTCACGCCCAAGGGCAAGCTGATCGCGCTGCCGCGGCAGGCCAATGTGATCGATTTCGCCTATGCCGTGCATACCGATGTCGGCAACAGCGCGGTGGGCTGCAAGATCAACGGCAAGTTCGCGCCCCTGTCATCGGAGCTGCAGAACGGCGACGAGGTCGAGGTTCTGACATCGGAGGCCCAGTCGGCGCCGCCCTCGGCGTGGGAATCGCTGGCCGTGACCGGCAAGGCGCGGGCGGCTATCCGGCGGGCGACCCGCACCGCGGTGCGCGACCAATATGCCGGCCTCGGCCGCCGCATCGTCGAGCGCCTGTTCGTGCGCGCCAAGATCGAATACGCCGACGACAAGCTCAAGGGCGCCTTGCCGCGGCTGGCGCGCGCCTCGATCGACGACGTGATGGCGGCGGTCGGGCGCGGCGAGATGAAGGCCTCCGACGTCGCCCGCGCGATGTATCCCGACTACAAGGAAGAGCGGGTAGCCCGCTATGGCGCCAAGAAGAGCCTTGCGGTCAAGCTGAAGCTGAAATCGCCGCCGGATCCCTCGCGCAGCCCCTCGGCGATCCCGGTGCGCGGCATCAATTCGGATTTGCCGGTCAAGTTCGCGCCGAACGGTGGCGCGGTGCCGGGCGACCGCATCGTCGGCATCGTCACGCCGGGCGAGGGCATCACGATCTATCCGATCCAGTCCCCGGCGCTGAAGGATTTCGAGGAAGAGCCGGAGCGCTGGCTCGACGTGCGCTGGGATGTCGACGAATCGACGCCGCAGCGCTTTCCGGCGCGGATCATGGTGGACAACGTCAACGAGCCCGGAAGCCTCGCCCAGGTCGCGACCGTGATCGCCGAGCATGACGGCAATATCGACAATATCAGCATGTTCCGCCGCTCGCCCGATTTCACGGAGCTGACCATCGATCTTGAGGTCTATGACCTCAAGCATCTCAGCGCTATTATCGCCCAGTTGCGCGCCAAGGCCGTGGTCGCCCGCGTCGAGCGCGTCAATGGATAGCTTCACCGTCTAGTTTCCCGCGAGTCCTTCAATGCCCCATCCTCCGCTGCGCCTCGGAGTCAATGTCGATCACGTCGCCACCCTGCGCAACGCGCGCGGCGGGCGCAATCCCGATCCGGTGCGCGCGGCGCTGCTCGCGATCGAGGCCGGCGCCGACGGCATCACCGCGCATTTGCGCGAGGATCGCCGCCACATCCGCGACGACGACATGGCGCGGCTGAAGGCCGAGATCTCGAAGCCGCTGAATTTCGAGATGGCCGCAACGGCCGATATGTTGAAGATCGCGCTGGCCACCAAGCCTCATGCGGTGTGCCTGGTGCCCGAGCGCCGCGAGGAGCTCACCACCGAAGGCGGCCTCGACGTGGTCGGGCAGCACAACGCGCTGACCCCGTTCATCGCGCGGCTGAACGAGGCCGGCATTCGGGTGTCGCTGTTCATCTCCGCCGATCCGCACCAGATCGAAATGGCGGCACAGTTGCGCGCGCCGGTGATCGAAATCCACACCGGCGCCTGGTGCGACGCGGTGGTCGACGGCCATGCGGCGAAGGCAGACGCCGAATGGCAGCGCGTCGTCGCGGGCGCCACCCTGGCGCGCTCGGCCGGGCTGGAGGTCCATGCCGGCCACGGCCTCGACTACCAGACCGCCGAGCGGATCGCGGGCTTGTCCGAGATCGTCGAGCTCAATATCGGCTACTACATGATCGGGGAGGCGCTGTTCGTTGGCCTCGCCGAGACGGTGCGCGCGATGCGGGCCGCGATGGACCGCGGCCGCCATGCCGCCGGTGCGAATCAGCCGGGCCAGGCCCCCATGGGCCAAAATCCTGCGGGCAAAGCATGATCATCGGCATCGGCTCCGACCTGATCGATATCCGCCGCGTCGCCAAGGTGATCGAGCGTCACGGCGACCGCTTCCTTGATCGCATCTTCACCGAGGCCGAGCGGGCCAAGGCCGGACGCCGCGCCAAGAACGAGAACATGGTGGTGGCGACCTACGCCAAGCGGTTCGCCGCCAAGGAAGCCTGCTCCAAGGCGCTCGGCACTGGTATCCGGCGGGGCGTCTGGTGGCGGGACATGGGAGTGGTGAACCTGCCGAGCGGCCGGCCGACCATGCAGCTGACGGGCGGGGCGCTGGCCCGGCTCGAGGCGCTGACGCCGGAAGGCCATGAGGCGCGGATCGACCTTTCGATCACCGACGACTGGCCGCTGGCGCAGGCCTTCGTCATAATTTCGGCGGTCGCCACGGGCAAACCGTGACGCGTCGGGGCGGTTCAGCCGGCGGTTTGTCGCAAAACTAAAAATCCAAGCTTTTTCAATGGATTGGTAAGTTTTGATGCGGCCGTTGATTGCGCGGCTGCGAACAACGGTCTAAAACGCCGCAGGTTGGATCGAGGCCAGAGCGAATTCGGGTTTGCGCCGGGATTGGCTTTCAACAGCAGAATCAGGAGCACTTTCCAGACGCGAAGCGATCAGCTTTCCGCGTGAGGAAAATGCTCTGCCACCGCGCGGACGAATCGCAGCGGGGAATTGGGAAAGCGATGAGCGTGACATCCGGGACAAAAACTGAAAGCGGCTTGGGTGAAACCATCCGGGTCGTGATCCACGCCCTGCTGATCGCGCTGGTGATCCGAACCTTCCTGTTCCAGCCTTTCAACATTCCGTCCGGCTCGATGAAGGCCACGTTGCTGGTCGGCGACTATCTGTTCGTTTCGAAATATTCCTACGGCTACAGCCATTATTCGATCCCGCTGTCGCCGCCGTTGTTTTCGGGACGCATCTTCGGCTCCGAGCCGAACCGGGGCGACGTCGTCGTGTTCCGCCTGCCCAAGGACGACACCACCGACTACATCAAGCGCGTGATCGGGCTGCCCGGCGACCGCATCCAGATGAAGGAGGGGCTGCTCTACATCAACGACGTGCCGGTGAAACGCGAGCGGCTGACCGACTTCATCGGCGAGGACCCCTGCGGGTCCTCCGACGCCACCGCGCGGGTGAAGCGCTGGAAGGAAACGCTGCCGAACGGCGTCAGCTATGAATCGCTGGATTGCGTCGACAACGGCTTCTACGACAACACCAACGTCTACACCGTGCCGGCCGGCCACTTCTTCATGATGGGCGACAATCGCGACAACTCGACCGACAGCCGGGTGCTGTCGGCGGTCGGCTACGTGCCGTTCGAGAACATCGTCGGCCGGGCGCAGATGATCTTCTTCTCCATTGCCGAGGGCGAACACGCCTGGATGTTCTGGCGCTGGCCCACGGCGGTGCGCTGGAATCGCATATTCAAAATCGTGCGATGAACGACGAAAAGCCTGAAATCCAGACCGCGCCGTCATCGGGCGAAGCAAGCCCTGAGCCCGACGTCGGCCACGAGCCCGTGGCCGCGAAAAAGAAACGCAGGAAGATCAGCGCCAAGGCGGCCACCGCAGCGATCGAGGAGCGGATCGGACACAAATTCGCCGATCCCGCCTTGCTGACCACCGCCTTCACCCATGTTTCCGCGCTGAAATCGGCACGCAAGCGCGCCGACAGTTACCAGCGTCTCGAATTCCTCGGCGATCACGTGCTCGGGCTGATCGTGTCCGACATGCTGTATCGCGCCTTTCCGAGTGCCGACGAGGGCGAACTGTCGAAGCGGCTGGCCGATCTCGTGCGCAAGGAGAGCTGCGCGGACGTTGCGAAGTCGCTGGGGCTGTTCGACGACATCAAGCTCGGCGCGGTCGGCGCCAGCGCCAGCGCGCGGCTGCGCAAATCCGTGCTCGGCGATATCTGCGAGGCCGTGATCGGCGCGGTGTTCCTCGACGGCGGTTATGCGGCAGCCGCGCAGTTCGTCGAGCGCAACTGGACCGAGCGGATGCGCAAGCCGCGGCGGCCGCTGCGCGATCCCAAGACGGTGCTGCAGGAATGGGCGCAGGGCAAGGGGCTGCCGACCCCGGTTTACCGCGAGATCGAGCGCACCGGGCCGCATCACGACCCGCAGTTTCGCGT
>JBAUUA010000491.1:0-1878 GCA_049582465.1 Bradyrhizobium sp.
GCTCGGCGCTGCATGCCGAATTCCCGCACGCCGTCACGGCTGTTGATCTGCTGCTGCGTGACCTTCGTGATGGCAAGCCGATTCGGCTCAAGCCCATGCTGCTGGTCGGTTCTCCAGGCTCCGGCAAGAGCAGGATGGTGCGGCGCTTGGCCGAACTGACGCAGCAATTTGTCTACCGCTACGATGCAAGCAGCAGTTCGGACAACCAGTTCGGAGGCACCGGAAAAGGCTGGAGCAACACCGAGCCAAGCGTGCCCGCGCGCGCCGTGCAACAGTCGAAGACCGCCAGCCCAATCGTCATGATCGATGAGCTGGATAAGGCAGCAGAGCGAAATTGGAATGGACGGCTTTGGGAAGCCCTGCTTCCATTCTGCGATGCGGAGACGTCCAGGCGCTACCGGGATCAGAGCCTCGACTGCGAACTCGATCTCTCGCACGTGAGTTATATAGCTACCGCGAACGATGTCACTGGGCTTCCGGCGCCATTGCGCGACCGCTTCCGCATTGTGAAGGTGCAGACGCCGGACCTGCGGCATCTGCCGCTGTTGGCATCGCAGGTGATGGTGGATCTCGCTGCAGAGGACGAAATCCGCCATGGCGACGCCCCCCTCGCCTCCGACGAGCTGGAGGTGATTGGAAGATCGTGGTCGAAGGCCAGATTCAGCATGCGGGCGCTGCAAAAAATCGTCGGCGCCACGCTCGACGCGCGTGACCGGCACGCGATGAGGCACTGATGACGATAGAGGGCAAAGCGACCTGGAACCAGCTGCTGCGCGACATCGAGGCGTACACCTGCGGAGAGGTGCCAAACGACCTGGATCTGATGCGGGCCGCGAAGCTGGATCATTGGTACGTCTACATCGGTAAGCCCAGAGAGGAATTTGCGATGACCCTCCGCGGCGAGGTGTCAAGGCACCCGGATATCGCCGCCGGCACCTCGATCTCGAAGTCGGAGATCTTCTGGTTCGACCGAAAGGAGCGGTTCGTCAGGACCAGAAACAGGCTCTATGCGCTCGGAGATCCCCTCGGCAGAGCGAAACCAACCAAGGAGATCGGCGAATGAAACGGTGCGATGCTACTGGAGGGGGCCGCCAATGAGCCAGGCATATCCCTATTTGATCCAATTGACCGCCCATGAACGCAACACGGTGGGCTCGCTACACGTGGCCACGATCTCGATCGCTTGCGACGGGCGGGCGTACGTGTGGGCGAATGGTCAATACAGGCAGTTCTCGATCGACCCAGCTCCGGAGGACGCACTGTTCGAGCAGCCGCCGCCGTTCGTGATGCAGGCCATCGCGATCGCGATGAGACTAAGGTGGAAGCAGTCATGATTGAAGCGATGCAACTCCTTCTCGAGCGCCTGCAGACCGGCTGGCGGCCGCTCACGCAGGGGATCGATCGAGACGTCCCGCAGGACAGCCTGCACGAATGGCGCTTCGTGCAGCGCAGAAACGAGCAGTCCATGCGCCTGGCAGGCTTAATCGACGATCAGATACGCGGCGCCGGCGGGTCGTGGATGACGGACGACGTGCTGTGGATCGACGGCGGCCTTGGATGGGCACTGTGCGCGGACGGCTTCTATTGGCTCAAGGCCGATGCCGTCGTGCGTGAATATGGGTCTGGAGATGCCGTGTTCTCCGGCACGCAGGTGCGGCCGATGCTGCTCGCCTTGGAGTGGATATCAGGGCGAACCATCGTCGATACGCTTGATGCATATCCGGCCGTCTCCCGCGGCGCGCTGCAGGCCGCCATTGCCAAGGCCTTCCGGCTGCTCGCAAGTCATGCCCCGCGAGCAGGCTATTGGCCTCCCAACGAGGTCGAGAAGATGCTGCTCGACATGGCAACACCCCGTCGAGAGGCGGAGCGGTGGTGCTC
>JBAUUA010000492.1:0-7009 GCA_049582465.1 Bradyrhizobium sp.
CAGTAGACGCAGCCGTGTTCACAGCCCCGGTAGGGATTGATCGAACGGTCGAAGCCGATATCGGGGGAATCGTTGCGGGTGATGACTTTTCGCGCGGTATCGAGCGCAACGGTGGTCTTGAACGGCGGCAAGTCGTCGAGGCTCTGCCAGCCGTCGTCGAAGGCGACCCGCGCCTCGGCCTCAAAGCGGCCGCTGGCGTTGGATTGCGCGCCGCGGCCACGCCGCCGCTCGCGCTCGATTGCGACCGCAAGTTCGGGAAAAGGGGTAGGTGCACCCGCCGGTTCGGAGGGCGCCGTGACCGGCGGGTGCTTGAGGGCATGAGAGGATGCTCGGCTCATGGCGAGAACATAGCACGTTATGAGAACAAATCAAGAACGATATGCCGCCTTGTGGATTATCACAGCTTGATGATCGGGATCGGCCGGTTGCGAAGGATCAACACCGGTCGGCGCCGGCAATGCTGGATGACGCCTCCGCTACACATTCACCCTCTATCCTCCTCTATCCCGTTCACTCACCAAGGATCGATCGGCCGACAACTTTGTTGCTTCAGGCCGTCGCAGAGCCATTGCCATGCAAACGCCAAGCGCCAACGACACTTTGTCAAGAGAACGTGATCTGGACCTGCTCGACCGCTACTGGCGCGCCGCGAATTATTTGTCGGTCGGTCAGATCTATCTGCTCGACAATCCCCTGCTTCGTGAACCCTTGCTGCCGGAGCACATCAAGCCGCGGCTGTTGGGACATTGGGGAACCACGCCGGGGCTCAATTTTGTCTACGCCCATCTCAACCGGGTGATCCGCGCATCCGGCCTGAACGTCCTCTATGTCTGTGGCCCCGGCCATGGCGGGCCGGGCATGGTCGCCAACACCTATCTCGAAGGGACCTACAGCGAGATCTATCCGGACATCGGCCGCGATGCCGAGGGCTTGCGCAAATTGTTCCGCCAGTTCTCGTTTCCCGGCGGCATTCCGAGCCACGCCGCGCCGGAAACGCCGGGATCAATTCACGAAGGCGGCGAACTCGGCTACGCGCTGTTGCACGCCTATGGCGCGGCACTCGACAATCCCGACCTGATCGTGGCCTGCGTGGTCGGCGACGGCGAGGCCGAGACCGGCCCGCTCGCCGCCTCCTGGCATTCCAACAAATTTCTCAATCCCACCCATGACGGCGCGGTGCTGCCGATTCTGCATCTCAATGGCTACAAGATCGCCAATCCCACCGTGCTCGGCCGCATGAGCGACGAGGAGATCCGCCATCTCTTCATCGGCTATGGCCATGAGCCATTATTCGTGGAAGGCAGCGACCCCGCAAAGATGCACCGGCTGATGGCCGACACGCTGGAAAAGGCACTGGAGAGCATCCGCAACATTCAGACGACCGCGCGCGACGGACGCGCGACGACTGAGCGCCCGAAATGGCCCATGATCGTGCTGCGCAGTCCCAAGGGCTGGACCGGTCCGAAGGAAGTCGACGGCCTGAAGGTCGAAGGCTTTTGGCGCGCGCATCAGGTGCCGATCGCCGACCCGCGTGGAAACTCCGGGCATCTGGAACTGCTCGAACAGTGGATGCGCAGCTACCAGCCCGAGACGCTGTTCGACGCAAACGGCCGGCTGGTTCCCGAATTGCAGGCGCTTGCGCCTGACGGCGAGCGCCGCATGGGCGCCAATCCGCACGCCAATGGCGGGCTGTTGAAGCGCGAACTCAACCTGCCGGACTTTCATCACTACGCCGTCGACGTTCCCTGCCCCGGCGGCAGCGAGGCCGAGGCCACGCGCGTGCTCGGACAGTTTCTGCGCGACGTCGTGCGCGACAACGCCGAGGCGCGGAATTTCCGGATCGTGGGACCCGACGAGACCGCCTCGAACCGCCTCGATGCGGTGTTCGAAGTCACCGAGCGGGTCTGGATGGAGGGCATCGAGCCCTATGATGTTCATCTAGCGCAAGACGGACGGGTGATGGAGGTGCTGAGCGAACATCTCTGTCAGGGCTGGCTGGAAGGATATCTTCTCACCGGACGGCACGGCTTCTTCTCCTGCTACGAGGCCTTCATCCACATCGTCGATTCCATGTTCAACCAGCACGCCAAATGGCTGAAGGTTTCGCGCGGCCTGCCGTGGCGGCGCCCGATCGCCTCGCTGAATTATCTCCTGACCTCGCATGTCTGGCGGCAGGACCACAATGGCTTCAGCCATCAGGATCCCGGCTTCGTCGATCTCGTCGTCAACAAGAAGGCCGACATCGTCCGGGTGTATTTCCCGCCTGATACCAACACGCTGCTGTGGATCGCCGACCACTGCCTGCGCACCTATGACCGCATCAACGTGATCGTCGCGGGCAAGCAGCCCGCGCCGCAATGGCTGACGATGCGGGAGGCGGCGACGCATTGCGATGCCGGCATCGGAATCTGGCCGTGGGCCGGCACGGAGACGGCGGGCTCTGAACCCGATGTGGTGATGGCCTGCGCCGGCGACGTCCCGACGCTGGAAACGCTGGCCGCGGTCGACCTGCTGCGCAAAACCCTGCCCGATTTGAAAATCCGGGTCGTCAATGTGGTCGACCTGATGACGCTGCAGCCGAAGGACCAGCATCCGCACGGCATCAGCGACCGCGATTTCGACGGGATGTTCACGCGCGACAGGCCCGTGATCTTCGCCTATCACGGCTATCCCCATCTGATCCATCGCCTGACTTATAACCGCACCAACCACGCCGGGATGCACGTTCGCGGTTTTGCCGAGGAAGGCACCACCACCACACCGTTCGACATGGTGGTGCTGAACGAACTCGACCGGTTTCATCTGGCGATCGAGGTCATCGACCGCGTGCCCGGCCTCGACGTTGCCGCAGCACACATCAAGCAGCAATTCCGCGATGCCCTGCTCGAGCATACGCACTATGTACGTGAGCACGGCGAAGACATGCCGCAGATCCGCGACTGGGTCTGGCCCTATGGCAACGACGCAAATGCCCGCGGCTGATGTCGGCCGTGGCCAGCGACTGGAAACATGACAGTTTCATGAATGATCTAGCGCAATGATGCTGTCGTAAGCGCGGCGCATACAGACGAGATCGATCTCTCTTCCGGGTGCGCCCATGAAATCTCAGATTGTCGAGCAACTCGGACAGGCGGACATTCTGCTCCCGTCGCTGGTCGCGGAAGGCCTCGCCGCCAACGACCGGATCAAGGTGCGCATGAGCGCGCTGCAGGCGGCCGCGCATCATGCGCGCGAACCCGATCACCCGGCCACCGATTTGCAGGTCGAGTGCCGCGCGGCGGGAATCGCGCCCGCCGCGCTCGCAACCCTGATCGGCGGCGCCCATCTTGCCGGCGACGGCCGGATCGCCGCGCCCAATCTCGCCAGGCTGATGAAGGAAATCCACGACGACGCAGCGACGATGCTGCGCGCGGTCGCCGCTGGCAAGCCGGCCGAGGGCGAAACCCTGACGACGCGGCTCGCCGCGATCCGCACCGCAGGTTTGCTCGAGGCCGCCAACGACATCGAAATCGCGCGCGTGGCCAAGCTGACCGGTGTCGCCGAGGGCGGCGCCGACAGCCTGCATCGGCTGGTGATGGATCTGCACAAGGCGCTGAACCGGCTCGCCGCGGATTGCGCCGAGGAAATCGTCGGCGGCGCCCATGTGTTCGGCCTGCATGCCGAAGACCGCGCCGCCGTCGAAAGTTTCATGCAGGGGCTGAACGAGACCCGCGCCCTGAAGTTCAACCATCCGGGCCTCGATACGATGGCGACCCGTTCCGGCGGCCGCCTGCTGATTCAGAATGACATCGGCACCACCGACGCCCATGTGGTGGTGATCGCGGTCAAGAAGAATGCCGTGACCGTGACCTACACCGACGTGCATCGGGCGCGCGCCAAATTCTTCATCGCGCTGTTCGACAAGTTCGAGGCGAAGTGGAGCGGGCTTGATCGCCATGTCGCGTCGGGGCTCGGCGAGGACAACGCCTTCTTCCTCGTCACCGGACAATATCAGGCCGACAGCGCCGCGGACCGAAACGCCTTCCTCGGCGCGCTCGGTGCGGCGCTGGTATTCCTGATCGACTGGAACAAGGCGCGCAAGCTGTTGCGCAGTTGGGTCGCCAAGGACGACGCGACGCGCATCCTCGATTGGGCCGCGCGGCAGCGGATCGGCCAGCGCGGCTTCCTCGAACTCGGCGGCAATGAACTGATCGGCGCCGCGGTGCGCAACGCCGCACCGACGCGGATCGGTTTCGGCGAGCGGCTGGATCAGGCGCTCGGGCGCACCGCCGCGGTCGACTTCCTGAAAACGGCAATGCGGGTTTCGACCGAGGCGCTCAGCGCCGGGCGTTCGGTCAGGCTGGTGCGCGACCAGATCGAGGCCGACCTGGTCAGGCGGCTGGAACGCGTCGACAGCGCGTTGCTCGCGACCGTGCTGCGCCAGATCGGGTTGGCGCATGACATCACCGCCGCGATCGCCCATCATATCGCCGCCCTTCAGGCGGGCCGTCCGATCGACGGCAAGCTGCTCGCAAGCCGCGCCGGCCGGATCGAGCGCAAGGCCGATCGCATTGCGATCGAAGCCCGCAAGGAGGCCTCCCGTCTCAACGCCGGCGCGATCATCGAACAATTGGTGGATCGCGTCGAGGAGGCCGTCGACGAGTTGGAACAGGCCGCCTTTATCGCCTCGCTGGCGCCGGCGGGAATCGATTCCGCGCTGCTGACGGCGCTCGCCGAATTATGCGCAGTCGCCATCACTGCAACCGAAGCCGCCGCTTCCGGGCTCGCCGCAGCGATCGAAGTCCCGGAAGGGCGCCGCGCCGATTCCGAGGACGCGCTGAACGCCGTGATCCGCCTGATCGATGCCGAGCACGCCGCCGATGCCCGGGAGCGCGACGTCACCACGCAGGTGTTTGCCGGCGGCTTCGATGTCGCGACCTCGCTGTCCGTGATCGAGCTTGCCCGCGCCATCGAGCGCGCCACCGACCGGCTGGCCGGATTCGGGCATCTCCTGCGGCGGCACATCATGACGGATTTGTCGGCCTAGATTTTCAAGGATTCAGCCCATGCATATCGTTCGTATCGGCGGAGTCTCGACCGAACAGCATTCCGCCGACACCATCGGCAACAAGGCCGCGAACCTGGCGCGGATGGCGGCGCTCGGTCTGCCGGTGCCGCCGGCCTTCGTGCTCCCGGTCAAACTTTGCGCCGACATCATCGGCAAGGATGCGCATGCCGAACGGCATTTGCGCGACGGGCTGAAGGAAGGCATCGAGTTCCTGGAAAGCGTCACGGGAAAACGCTTCGGCGATCACCGGCAGCCACTGTTGGTGTCGGTCCGCTCGGGGGCTGCGCGGTCGATGCCGGGCATGCTGGATACCGTGCTCAATGTCGGCTGCACATCGCTCGCCGCGCAGGGCCTGATCCGGTTGACCGGCCGGCCACGGCTGGCCTGGGATTGCCGTCGGCGCTTTCTGGAGAGCTACACGGAGACCGTGCTCGGGCTCGACCCTGCGCCGTTCGCCGCGCGCCTGGCCGAATTGATGACAAGCGAAGACGTCACGAGCGACCGCGAGCTCGACAGCGAGGCGCTGGAACGCCTCGCCGCCGACCAGCAGGCGCTGGTGGAGGATCGCGACGACGGCTGGCTGGAGAATGCGGCGGCGCAGCTCGAAAGCGCCGCAAGGGCGGTCTATCGCTCGTGGATGAGCGAGCGGGCGCAAGCCTATCGGCGTCTGCAGAAGCTCGATGATCTCGAGGGTACCGCGGTCACGGTTCAAGCCATGGTGTTCGGCAATGGCGGGCTTTCGTCCGGCGCCGGCGTGGCGTTTTCGCGGGATCCATCGACGGGCCTCGACCAGCCGATGATCGATCTGGTGCTTGACGCCCAGGGCGAAGACGTCGTTTCCGGCCGCCGCACGCTCGACACCGAAGAGACCATCGTCCGCGCGCTGCCGCGCATCGCAGCCGAACTCGGCGAGATCCTGAAGCGGCTGGAACGGGAATTCGGCGATGTGCAGGATGTCGAGTTCACCATCGAGGACGGAAAATTATGGATCCTGCAGACGCGTTCGGCGAAGCGGACGCCGCGCGCGGCGCTGCGGATCGCCATCGACCTCGTGCGTGAAGGGCTGATCACCAAAGAAGAGGCGCTGGAGCGGATTGCCGGCATCGACCTGGCCGCGCTGGTCGAGGTCTCGCTGGTCGCGGCCGGCAAGCCGGTCGTGGCCGGCATCGGCGCCTCGGGCGGCATCGCGGTCGGACGCGCGGCGTTCAGTTCCGAAAGCGCCGAGCGGCTTGCGGCCGCCGGTGATCCCGTCATCCTGATGCGCCCCGACACCAGCACCGCCGATGTCGCGGGATTTGCGGTCGCCGCCGGCATCGTGACGGCGGTCGGCGCCCGCACCGCCCATGCCGCTTTGGTCGCGCGCCAGATGGGAAAGCCCTGTATCGTCGGATGCGGCAGCATGACGATCGACGTGGCGGCCGACCGGGCGCAGCTGGCGGGCACCACGATCTCCGGCAGCGACTGGGTCACCATCGACGGCACCAGCGGCAACATCTATCTCGGGCGGCGCGACTCGGTCGAGACGCGGCCGGAGGCGGAGCTCGCCGAGATAGCGGGCTGGCGGTCACAGGCGAGCGCGCATGACGGCCACAAGCCGAAGTCATCGCGTCATCAGGCTCGGCATGGAGCGGCCGGCGCATAACCGGCCTCACGCCTAGCCCCCGGGGCAGCCCCGCGTCGCCGGCCTCGCCAGACCCTGGGTTTGCCGCAAAAAGCTGCACTCGGCGGGCTGCTTTGAATGTGACAAGGTGATAACAGTGCGAGGTTTTTACCGTCTGGGACAACGAAGCCTCATTCATGCTGAGCGTCATCATCCCCACTGAGGGGGTCGAACAATCCGCCGTCGCCACCCTCGCCGCGCTGGTGCCGGGCGCCGCCGCCGGCGTGATCAAGGAGGTTCTCCTGGTCGACCGCGCCGGTACCGGCGTGATCGAGCGGGTCGCCGACGTCGCGGGCTGCCGC
>JBAUUA010000493.1:0-5962 GCA_049582465.1 Bradyrhizobium sp.
TGCGATGCGCCGGCGGGAAGCTCATATAGGCGAGAACGTCAGGCTCCGCCTCGTCGAGGAAGCTGGCGAGCCTGGGCAATTTGGGGCGGAGTTGATCGGCGACCCGGCGCCATTGGATGCGGGCGGCTTTGCTCTACCGAGCTACACCACTACCGGGGACACGACCTCGGAAAAAAAGGGTCGCGGACGACCCGTCGTAGTGACGGTCCTGGTGGTGGGGAAGGAGCTTTCGAAGGCGGAGCGCCAGCAGGACACGATCGGCAACACCAGCTCCTTGGCAATTGCTCGCGATTCCTTCCACGCGACCCCGAAACTGAAAAAACCCCGCCAGCGTCCGAGGACACCGACGGGGTCTTTCATGCTCTCACCCCTTTCGAGGTTGCTGCACCTGATATCCCAACTTCCTCGCCGGCTGTTCGTTCCGCACCCGGCAAGATTTTTCGCCGGGTTCGTTCTCGTTGTTCCGGTTTGCCAACGTCGGAACAGGGCGAGGCGCTGGATCGATTGAGGCATCACAAGTTAGAAATGATCGCAAAACACCGGAACGATCGACTGCCGCTGAGGTTCTGCCCCATATCTTTTTGTGGAGAAGTGCAATGTCGAAACTCGGTATTCTCAGCGTAACAGCCTTGTCCCTGACGCTAGCAATTGCGGCGCCGGCGTTTGCTGCCGGACGCGGTGGCGGAGGCGGCGGGGGCATGCATGGCGGCGGTATGGGCGGGGGAATGCACGCGGGTGGCGGCGGCATGCACTTCGGCGGCGGCGGTGGCGCCATGCATGTTGGCGGTGGCGGCCCGGCGTTCCGCGGGGCTCAGGCGAGCATGGGTCCAACTGCGGGCGCAAGCCACCCCATCAACGCTGGCGGTGGTAATTTCGTCGGCCGGGGCGGGGCGCAGTTTGCACAAGGCGGGTATCGCGGCGGTGGCTTCCGAGATCATGATCGCGGGCGGCGTTTCGGCCCGGGCTTCGGCTTTGCCGCTGGATTGGCGGCCGGCAGCGCGCTGGGTTACGGCTACGGCGGCTACTATGATCCCGGCTATTACGACGACTACGCCTACAACGATTACAACGATGACGGATATCCCGGCTATGTCGGGGATTCCGGCTACGTCGTCTCGGGCGTGGCTGATCCGGCCTATTGCGCGCAGCGCTACAAGTCGTACGACCCGGCGTCCGGTACCTATCTCGGCTACGATGGCCTGCGCCATCCCTGCGGCCAATAATCGTCGCTACCAGGAAATAAAGGAGCGGCTCACATGAGCCGCTCCTTTTTTTGTGCGCGTTGCTTTCGGGATCGGGGACTTAACCGCGCGCACTCTGAATTGGCATCAAGACGCTGACGGCACACAAGAAATGCTGTTCCATCGAAACCAACAAAAGCCGTCTGCGTTATCGAATGGGTTACTCGACGGAGGAGATGTGCATGAAGAAAACCCTAGCTGTCCTGGCCACCGTCGGCGCGCTTGCCGCGACCAGTGTGGCCGCACCGGCGCAAGCACGCGGCATCGGCCCGGGCCTGGCGTTCGGCCTTGCGGCGGGCGCAATCGCCGCCGGCGCCGCGGCCAGCGCCTATGGGCCTTATTACGGTTACGGTCCCGGCTATCATGGCTACTATGGCCCTCGCTATTACGGGCCGGCCTACTACGGGGGGCCTTACGCTTATTACGGCGGACCGTACTACCGGCACCGCTACTGGCGGCAATGGTAAGCGATCAACGAAAAGCCCGGAGCATCGCTCCGGGCTTTTTCCTTCAGCGCACGCAAGAGACAGGCGTGTCAGGACCAAAACGGAGGACGTTCGAATGCGCGGCGGGTATTGTCCGCATGCCGCGGATTTTTTGCGTGCCGCGCATTTTCCAGCGTGGCTACAAAATATTCGTCGCGGTCGCGCTTGAACTTCTCCTGCGTCGCCTTGAAGCGCGCGATGCGCGCCACGATTTCTTCCCGCTCGGAAGCCGCGCTGTCTCGTTCGGTCATGCCCATCCCTTTTGATTCTCGCCTCCTGCACATTGGGGAGCGCGATTGGGGCGCGAATGCGGACGCGGCGTTGCAGGATTGTGGTGAGGTGCGCGCACGAGCTCTTTGAGCGTTCGTCGTTCGCGGTGGATAAGCGAGCCGCGCCGCTTGTGGCTCTTCCGCCTTCCCGGTAGCCAAAAGAAAACGGGAGGCTGGTATGGCAAAGAACGATCTGGATTCGCTGAGCATCGAAGAACTCGCCGCGCTGCGCGAGAACGCAACCGACAAATTGCTGGAAAAGGTCACCGCGCGCCGCGCCGAGCTCGAGGCTGAGCTGGAAAAACTGTCACAGTACGACCGGCTGACGAAGAAGTCCCCATCGGCTCCGGTCGCCAAACCCAGGAAGAGCGATGACAAGCGCGGTGACGCGGGCAAGGAGCCTATCGCCGAGGCCGCCTGATCAAGAGGCGGCTTGATCGAGAAACCGGCGTGAGACCAGCGCTGGGCGGGCCGCTGCGCTTCGGGCATTGACGCCACCATCCGACCGGCCATGCTATGGTCAGCATGGCCAGACCTCGGATGAAACGCACGTGATTGCACCAGACCTTCGCAGCGGCGTGGAGCAGTTCGGCGACATGATTGCCGCGGCGTCCACCATCGTTCCCTTTACCGGCGCCGGCATCTCGACCGAATGCGGCATTCCCGACTTCCGCTCGCCCGGCGGATTATGGACCCGCAATCGGCCGATCCCGTTCGATGAATTCGTCGCCAGCCCCGAGGCGCGGGCTGAAGCGTGGCGGCGGCGCTTTGCGATGGAGCCGACATTTGCCGCGGCAAGACCGGGCCGCGGCCACCGCGCGCTCGCCTCGCTCTACCGGGCGGGCAAGATTCCGGCGATCGTGACCCAGAACATCGACAATCTGCACCAGCTATCGGGGTTCGCCGGCGAACACGTCGTCGAATTGCACGGCAACACCACCTATGCCCGCTGCATCGGCTGCGGCCGCAGCTATGATCTTGCATGGGTCAAGCAGAGCTTCGAGACCATCGGCGGCGCACCGGACTGCACGGTCTGCGACGAGCCGGTCAAGACCGCCACCATCTCGTTCGGGCAGGCGATGCCGGAAGACGCGATGCGGCGCGCCACGGAACTGACCCAGCACTGCGACCTCTTCATCGCGATCGGATCGTCGCTAGTGGTCTGGCCGGCCGCAGGTTTTCCGTTGATGGCCAAGAACTGCGGCGCCAAGCTGGTGATCATCAACAACGAGCCCACCGACCAGGACGATATCGCCGATCTGGTGATCCGCCACGATATCGGGGAAACGCTCGGGCCGTTCGTGGGTAATTGATGGCCGAATTGATTCGGGACTGTGCAAGACTGTTCATAGATCACGGCAAAATTGTTTTTTATCTATGCGCGGCACGCGGGAGTGTTATCTTTTGATTCGAGAGATTCGCGTGGCGTCATGATCGAGAATCATGGATCGGCGCGTGTTTGGGCGCCGTCGTATGAATGACGGGCCGCAATCGATGTGGGGTCCGGGGTCATGGGGTCGGACGGATTTGAGTCCAAGAAGCTCGGGGGCCCGCCAAGCGGGGCGGGACCGAATAGGCTTGGGCCGAACAGAATGGGGCCTGGCGAATTCGCGGGCGGCGGCGAGCGCGATCCCGCGATGGATGCGCTGTCGGGGCTTGGCGATAGTGCAGCCAATCTCGTCGAAATCTCCGGCGTCATCAAATGGTTCGACGCATCCAAGGGCTACGGTTTCATCGTGCCCGACAATGGTTGGCCCGACGTTCTACTGCACGTCACCGTGCTTAGGCGCGATGGCTACCAGACCGCCTATGAGGGCGCGCGGCTGGTAGTCGAATGCGTACAGCGTGCCAAGGGCTATCAGGCATTCCGCATCCTCTCGATGGACGAGTCGACCGCAATCCATCCGGCGCAGATGCTGCCGCCGCGGACCCATGTCAGCGTCACCCCGACCTCGGGACTGGAGCGGGCCCAGGTCAAGTGGTTCAACCGGCTGCGCGGGTTTGGCTTCCTGACCTGCGGCGAGGGCACGCCCGACATCTTCGTGCACATGGAAACCCTGCGCCGCTTCGGGATGACCGAACTGCGTCCCGGCCAGTATGTGCTGGTGCGGTTCGGGCCCGGCTCCAAGGGCATGATGGCCGCCGAGATCCAGCCGGAAAGCGGCTCGCCCGGCTTGTCATCGCACTGAGCCCCGGCGCGCTCGCGCGCCGTACAGCAGCCGTTAGCCTAGTACCAAAAGTGACAGCGTCGCGCTGCGCCGGTCTGGTATTTGCCACGATCCTCGGGTTACGGTCCCCCGCAATGGTCCGTTACGGCTGGGGTAAGCGTTAGTCATGAATGTCGGTCGAGATGCTGTTTGGCGTCGCCTGCGCGCGCGGTTCTTTATGCCCGTGATCGCGGTGATCGTCGCCCTTTGCGCCTTCTCGGGTTCCGCGGTGCGGGCGGCGAGCTTCCAGCCGCTTGAGATCGTCACCAAGAACGGCGTGCAGGTGTTCTCGGTCGAGATGGCGACGACCGAACAGGAGAAGGAGACCGGCCTGATGTACCGGAAGGAGGTGCCGGACGGGAAGGGCATGCTGTTCGACTTCTCGCCGCCGCAGGAAGTTTCGATGTGGATGAAGAATACCTACGTCTCGCTCGACATGATCTTCATCCGGGCGGACGGCCGGATCCTGCGCATCGCCGAGAATACCGAGCCGCTGTCGACCAAAATCATCTCCTCACAGGGGCTGGCGAAGGGGGTGCTGGAGGTGGTCGCGGGAACCGCCAAGAAATACGGCATCGAGCCCGGCGACCGCGTCGGGCATCCGCTTTTCAACGGCCGGTGAGGGGGGCGCCAGCCTTGCTGGTAGCCGACTAAGCGTGTATCGACGTCTCTTCCCAGAGATCGGGGTATAGCGCAGCCTGGTAGCGCGGCAGTTTTGGGTACTGCAGGTCGTTGGTTCGAATCCAGCTGCCCCGACCAAAATTGTTCAGTATTTCAAATGTTTAATTGCCGGTCTTGCGGTTCATCGCAAAGAACAACAGGGCCGCTGTCGTCCGGATGCAGATGCTGCCTAGGCTGCTTTGAGGACGAACCGAAGATCTGAAGCCTGACGCAGGCGCGTCGACCGAGCGCAAGGGCAGGGAGTGCCATCTATGCGGATTTCTCTTATGTGCGCGATCTGCCCGCTGGCGGCGCTAGCCGTCGGGGCTGGTACGCTCGATGCGACCGCGCTACCGTTGACCGTATTCCGATACGAAGCTCAGGCACAACGGCATTGTCCTGATGACACCGTGGTCTGGCTCGATTTTCGCAAAGAGATTTATTACACGAAACACCAGAAACACTACGCGCAGGGCAGTACCGGAAGCTTCGTATGCGGCAAGGAAGCTCGCAGCGGCGGCTATCGTCGCTCGCTGCTTGGACTTCGGTAGGCCTGATCACGGCGCTTGCGGATCAATAAAGCGCCGAAATTGGGATGCATCCGGCTCACACGCGCGGCGTTTGGTGCCGCGCGCATGAAAGCCATCAAGTATCAATAGCAGGCAGGGTAGGGGTAGTATCCGCATTGCGCGGGAGCCCTATAAGCTCCGTAAGCTCCGTAAGCGCCGGCAGCCGCGGCTCCAACGCCCACGGCGACGCCGGCCCGCACTCCGCGGCGCACCGGCGCGCGATAGACGCCGGCGTGATGAACACCGACGCGGCCAACGCCAACACCAGCCCGTCCTCCCCGATACGCGAGAGCATCGGTGGAGACAGTCGCGACGCAGGCAACGCCGATGATGACCGACGCGGCGATGGAGATAATGCTTCGATGTGACATGATTGATCTCCTTTCTCAGGTTGATCGGTTTATCTGCTAAGCGCAGTTCTCCCACGGCGCGTTGACCTACGTCAATTTGGAGTCTTGCGGGACCACACCGCACGATCATGACCCACGCGGCTAGCGGATAGGGTCAAGCCTGCTGCCGTAACACTAACGC
>JBAUUA010000494.1:0-2438 GCA_049582465.1 Bradyrhizobium sp.
CGGTCGTCGCGGCTGAAGCGCTGCGGACGATCGCCAAAGGGGCGATCGCCGCGCGTGCGCGGCGCGTCATCCCGGTCACGGCGCGGCGGTGCGCCGTCGCGTTTGCCGGCGTAAGGCTTGCCGCCGCCCGCATACGGCTTCTTGTCATATGATCGGCCGCCCTCGGCCTTGCCGGCTGAGGGGCGCCTCTCGCCCTCGCTCTTGGCCGCAAAACCGCGCTTGGCGAACTTCTTCTCGGGTCCGCGCGCGGCGCCGGAGCGGCCCTTGCCACCTCCCTTGCCGCCTCCCGGCCGGTCACGCCGGCCGCGGGAATCGTTGTTTTTGTCGTTATCGCGGGGCATGAATAGTCTCTCGTTGATAGATGAAATGGCGATCAGGCGGATGTGGACGGGCTGTCATAGCGAAACGCGCGCGCTCTTGGCTCAAGGCGCAGTCTCACGCAAAACCGGTATCCACTTTTGCTGAATGGCCTTCCAGTAGCAGGTTTCTTCCGATGATACGAGGGATGACCGCCCCTTCTTTCATGGATTTGGCGCTGAAAACGGCGAAAAACGCCGGAAAAGCCGGCGAAGTGCCGATCGGATGCGTCATTGTCAGGGATTACGAGGTCATCGCCACGGCCGGCAACCGGACCCTGACCGACCGCGATCCGACCGCGCATGCCGAAATCCTGGCGATCCGCCAGGCCGCCGAGGCGATCGGGACCGAGCGGCTGGTCGATTGCGACCTCTACGTCACGCTGGAGCCCTGCACGATGTGCGCCGGCGCGATCTCGTTTGCCAGGATCCGGCGGCTGTATTTCGGCGCCGCCGATCCCAAGGGCGGCGCGGTCGAGTCCGGTGTGCGGTTCTTCACCTCGCCGACCTGCCATCACGTGCCGGACGTCTATTCGGGCGTCGGCGAGAGCGAGGCGGCGGCGCTGCTGAAGGAGTTTTTCAGGGTGCGAAGGTAGAGGCCTGTTTTGAGTTAAGGCGCGGGGGCGACCAACACCTACGCTGTCATTATCCGCGAAAGCGGATGATCCAGTATTCCAGAGGCGCCGGCGGATCGACCGAGAGGCCACGCCGTACTGGATACCCGCCTTCGCGGGTATGACGAGCTGTGGGGGGGGCCGCTTGCGCATCCTCCTCTCACCCCGCCAGAAAAAACGCCCTCAGCGCCTTGGCTGTGGCATCCGGGTTTTCCTCGGTCAGAAAATGCCCGGAATCGACAGGCGCGCCCGAGACGTTCGTCGCCCAATTCTTCCAGCTGTCGAGCGGCGTCGCCGCCGCACTGGCGATACCGGCATCGCCCCACAGCGCCAGCATCGGAATCGTGATCTTGTTGCCGGCGTCGTGGTCCTGCTTGTCGATCTCATAGTCGGCATAGGCGCCGGCGCGATAATCCTCGCACATCGCGTGCACGCGCGAGGGATCGCGGAACGCGGCGAGATAATGCTCGAGCGCGCGCCTGTCGATCGCATCGAGATTTTTCGACTTGGTCTGGCTCGCCATCTTCTGCTTGAGGAAGAAATCCGGATTGCCGCCGATCAATGTTTCCGGCAGCGGCGCCGGCTGCGCCAGAAACGTCCAATGATAGATCTTCAGCGCATAGAGCCGGTTCATGCGCTCCCAGTAATCATAGGTCGGCAGGATATCGAGCACGGAAAGCCGCGACAGCCGGCCGGGATGATCGAGCGCCAGCCGATAGGCGACGCGGCCGCCGCGATCGTGCCCGGCGAGCGCAAACTGCACATGGCCGAGCTGTTCCATGGCGTCGATCATGGTCTGCGCCATCGCGCGCTTGGTGTAGGGAATGTGATCCTTGTCGCTGTCGGGCATGTCCGACCAGCCATAGCCCGGCAGGTCGGCGATGATCAGCGTGAATTTGTCGGAAAGCTGCGGCGCGACGCGGTGCCACATCACATGGGTCTCGGAAAAGCCGTGCAGCAGCAACAGCGGCGGCCCCTTGCCGCCAACGCGCGCGAAGATGCGGCCCGATCGGGTGTTGATCCATTCAGAGGCGTAACCGGCATAGAGGTCGGCGAGATCGGGCATGTTCACACTCTCATGTCATCGTCCGAAAGCGGATGATCCAGCAAACACTAACAAAACATGGCTTCGCGGTCTCGCCGCGAATTTCGCGCGAGTTTTGAGAGGAAACGTTCCGCCCCCGGTAGTCAGAGGGCGCAGGGAAGACCGGGTGCGCGCTGCACCCGCGGTCTCGCGTGCAAAAAGCACAGAGAATGCGCACACGAGCATACAGGTTCAGCGGAAGCAGTCCGGCCTTCCCTGCGCAGTGGTTTACGGCTTACTTCGAGCTCTCCCCGGTGACCGGCTATCTAATGCACACATCTTTGTTGCGCGGATGAGCTGAGACTGATTCTCTGGTGGCGGTTTGGCTTGCGGAGGACGGTCTTATGTCGAAGGAGATTGGACTTGGACGATTTGGCGATCGTC
>JBAUUA010000495.1:0-3497 GCA_049582465.1 Bradyrhizobium sp.
GTTTAAGCCTAACCAACAAATCCCGATGGTGATGACGACTGACATTGGCCTGCACTCCAGCCCCCATTGTGCAGGATAACTGATTAACGAGACGTAAAATCCGTCCTGCCGGTTCTCGCCTTGAGACCGCCCCCTTGCTTGGTTCAAACCCGTAACCGTGATCTTTCTGCCGGAACCAAGCGCGCGTTGGCGCACAATCCAGCGACGGAGTCTCTGCGATCCTTGCTTTAGCCGCCAACTCGTAACGTTTGCGCAACCGCTCCGCGAGGTCTTCAGTAAGGTCCCGCCGTTCTTGTGCATGGTGGACCGGACCAGCCCGGGGGGTGATCGTCAGCATCGCCCTCCAGGGCGTGCGAGTTCGCCGGCCGTTTTGGCTACTTTGGCCTGCGGCGGTTCAAAACTCTCATGACGCGCTTCAACCTTGATCTCAGCCGCCGAGGGCTGGACCGTGAATTGGACCGGAGGCGGGTCTGATTCTGATTTAGGCTGCCCGAGTATGTGCTGGGTCAGGCTGATAATTTCGTTGTCGAATTCCACTACGAGCAAATGCCTCCGGCATGATCAGAAACCGCAATAGGACGCGTTTCAAATCACATTAGTCAGGTGTTTAAGAGATTCATTTGAAGCGGAGCTTCGCACACGCTGTCTCTATCCGTTTTAGCAGCGGCGCGGCGCAAAGCTGGTAGCGGCCTATGCGAGCACAGCTTGTTTGCGTGAAGATGCAAATCCGTCAATGGCTCGACGGCGCGGATTTCCGGATGATGATGCCCGAGAGGATCCGCGCGACAGATTCTAGCTATTTGGCGCGGTCGGCTTGTGGTCCGGAAATCTGGTCTGCGTTGCAACCTTCAAAAACTTGAAGTGCGTGATTTCCCGGGCGAGCTCACCCAGGCGTCGCTGGCCGTTGATTATCTCGGCGCTGAACAAGTCTTGATGATGGCTATCGAGTGGCTCGCGTTCCAAATACTCGTTGGCGCCGTTTCCGATCGTCACCGCGGCGCGTGCTAGCACATCTTCCACGCGGCGGCTAAGGCCTGATTGTTCTTGTTCCGCGGCTTGTAGTGCATCTTCGATGGCCTTCAGAATGGAGCTGACACGTGACCTGTCGGTCTCGGCGTCCCGATCGGCCGAGCGGGCCTTGAAATCGCGGTCGCCAAGACGGGTCTTGAGGTAATTATGCGTACGGGCCCGCAGAAACAGATGAAACATCGAGGTTTTCCGGTCCGAAGCCACCTCATCGGCGCAGGATCCTAAGTCACTCTAAGTTAGTTAATAATAGTTTAATTCAAGCTCCAGTCCAGTTCGACGCGATACAATTTCCATTCGCTCATTTGGCGTAGAGTTCCCGCCGATGCGTATCTCACGTGTTCTTAGGCGTGCTGCTCGCGTTTTCATGTCTGGCGACCGAGTGTGCGACCAAATCGGCCGTGCGAGTGCCCATTCTCCGGGTGTGCGCCAATCGCTACCGTTCTGCGGCCGGCGCTCCCTCGACCACGATGAAATCGATCGGCCCGCCGGGCCTGTCATCATCGAACACCCCGACCGTCAGCCGTCCCGTCCGCCAGGCGAGCGTATCCAGATTGGTGCGGCCTTCATGCAGCAGCGGGCCTTCGGGATGATTGTCATGACCATGGACGACGTGCAGCGTACCGAAGCCGTCAGAACATTCCTTCGGATAGCGCTTGCACAACAGTGTCGCTTCGCTCTGCTGATCCAGGGGAAGCTCCGGATCGACGCCGGCGTGAACGTAGACGCGATGGGCGTCGACATGCAGCAGCTGCAGTCGATCGAGCCAGGCGATATGGGAAGCCGGCACCGCGGCTGGGTCGCCGCCGTACGAGGCTAAAGCCGCGTCACCGCCCTTCCCCATCCACGCAGCGATTTTCGAAGGGTCGCGCAGCGCCTCCGCCATCAGGGCGTCGTGGTTGCCAGCGTCACCAAATGCCAGCCCGCATCGACGCCGGCCAGCAGCCGGTCGATAACCCCTTTGCTGTCCGGGCCCTTGTCGACATAGTCGCCGATCATCACGATCGCGCCCGCCTCGCCGCCGGAATGCAGGGCTATCTCGGCGAGTGCCTCGCCCAGCAGATCGTGGCGACCGTGAATGTCGGGAATGACGTAGGTCAGGCTCATGGGGCGGCTGCATTCCCGGCGGGCAATGCGAGGGTCCTAGACCAATCGACCTCCGCCATCAATCGGCCAACCCTTCTCCCTGGTTCTTTCCAGCTGCCCCGTCTAGTCTCAATCAGCCTCGACCGCCTCGTTAAGTCCGGAAGAACACGAACCAGACGACGCCCAGGATGAGCATGGCCAGCCCGGTCGAGACCGCAAGGAGCGCAAGGACGGAGGGGCCGGGCTCGGCCTGACGAGCTTCGGTCGGGGTTTCGATGATCTGCTGATGCCGTCTCGTTGCCATGGAGCCCTCGTTTCCTTGCACAGTCGCGGGAAGACGCCAGTCCTCGCGGCGTAACGTACCGACGGCAACGCATGATCTCCGACGATGTTCCGGGGCGTGGGCCCCTCCTGCGACCCCGTACCGCGCCGCCCCCGGCGGCTGTGCGATCGCGGTTTTGCTTCGCACCCGCTCCCGCAACGGTTAACTCCGTCCGGAGATTCCCCGCCTGGTCAGCTTTGAAAGCCGGTTCCGCGGTGGTATCGTTGCAGGTCGGATGTTGCGTTTCGGAGTATCCCATGGCCCCCCGCGCCAACTGGAAAGGCTTCCTGCGCCTTTCGCTCGTGACCTGCCCGGTCGCCCTCTATCCGGCGACGTCGGATAGCGAAAAGGTCTCCTTCAACCAGATCAACCGCAAGACCGGCCACCGCATCAAATACGCCAAGGTCGATGCCGACACCGGCGAGGAAGTCGCTTCCGACGACATCGTCAAGGGCTACAAGGTCGATACCGACACCTACATCGAGGTATCGAAGGACGAACTCGAAGACATCGCGCTGGAATCGACCCACACCATCGAGATCGACGAGTTCGTGCCCAGATCCGAGATCGACAGCCGCTATCTGATCCGCCCCTATTATCTCGTGCCCGACGGCAAGGTCGGCCACGACGCCTTCGCGGTGATCCGCGAAACCATCCGCAGCATGAACAAGGTCGCGATCGGGCGCGTGGTACTCACCAACCGCGAGCACATCATCGCGCTGGATCCGCTCGGCAAGGGCCTGATGGGAACGCTGTTGCGTTATCCCTATGAAGTGCGCAGCGAAAAGGAATATTTCGACGATATCCAGGACGTCAAAGTCACCAAGGACATGCTGGACCTGGCCAAACACATCGTGAACCAGAAGAGCGGGCGCTTCGAGCCGGACAAGTTCGAGGATCAGTACGAAACCGCTCTCGTCGATCTCATCAATCAAAAACGCAATGGGTTGCCGACCGCGAAACCCGCGCCGAAATCCAGCGGCAATGTCATCAATCTGATGGACGCGTTAAAGCGCAGCCTTGCCAGCGAGAAACAGTCCGCCCCTCCGGTAAAGGCCAAGGG
>JBAUUA010000496.1:0-4071 GCA_049582465.1 Bradyrhizobium sp.
TCCCGTCGAGGTTTCCAGAAAAACTATGTATCAGTGGAGCAGCCGGGGCAATCTAGTGCTTGATGGCGATCCAGTTGCCGACGCAGCCGTCGGATCGGCTGAACGTTCCCGAACCGGTGTTTCCCAAGAGCCGTCCGACGGCGGTCAAGGTCATGCCGCCTCCGGCGCCGACCGAATGCAGCGTACCGTCCGGATCGACCTGACCGCTGCCGCCTTTGACGATGATCTTTCCGCCGGTGATCATCGCCGGCAACGAGCCCGTATGCGGACATCCGGCGCTGGTGAATGTCCAGGCCCCGTCGAAATTCCCGCTGTCTTCCTGCGGCGAGGGGGCGGGCGTTTCTTCCGCCGGCCGCGTCGTTTCATCCCGGGGCTCGGACAGGAAAGCCATTCTGCCGTCGTCGATAGCTGCAACGATCTGGCGCGGCGAGGCCAGTGCGCCGCTGCACAAAATGCCGAACAGGCCGCACCACCATGCAGCCCTCAGCCACATTTG
This sequence comes from Bradyrhizobium sp., assembly GCA_049582465.1. Taxonomy (GTDB): domain Bacteria; phylum Pseudomonadota; class Alphaproteobacteria; order Rhizobiales; family Xanthobacteraceae; genus Bradyrhizobium. Next base: position 497 of record JBAUUA010000496.1, read on the forward strand.
CATGACCTTCACGGCGTTCATGGGCCGCCCGGGCGTTTCCGCAAAGCCCCGGCATATTTGCCGACGACGTTCCGGTTCGCAAGCGAGCGGGGATCAATGTTCCTAGCGGCGCCGTGCTTCCCGTCCGGGAGTGGCGACGCCGATCACGATTGGCTCTGCCACTGACCCTGCCGGCCGCCGGCCTGTTCGACCCTGACCGCGACCGTCAGCGTCTCCATGCCGCCGCCGTAGCGGGTGCCGCGCACCGGCGCCGCGCCGAGGTAATCCAGTCCGATGGCGACGCGGGCGTGGGCGTCGGTGGTGCAGATGCCGTTGGCCGGATCGAACCCGACCCAGCCGAGATCGGGCACGAAGGCTTCTGCCCAGGCGTGGCCGGCCTGCTGATGCACCATGCCGTCGGAGCGCAGGAAATGGCCGGCGACGAAACGCGCCGGCACCTGGCCTGAGCGTGCGCAGGCAATGAAAATGTGGGCGTAATCCTGACATACCCCGCGCTTCAGTCCGAACGCCTCCACCGCCGAGGTCCCGCTGTTGGTGGGGTCTTCGTCGAAGGTCATGTGCTCGTTGATCTGCGTCATCAGCGCATGCAGGAATCCGAGAATGTCGTCTTCGGATTCCGCGCGCAGCTCGCGCGCGAAATTCGCCATCGCCGGATTGACTTCGGTGAGCGGCGTCGAGCGCAGGAACAGGCTGGGCGGAAAGCGCTCGTAGGTGCCCCTGAGCACGCCGCCGGTGTCGTGGGTCTCGATCAGGCCTTCGACATTGATGGTGAGATCGGCGGTCGTCCCCTCGGTCAGCACATGCGTGACGTTGCCGAAGGCGTCCTGATGCACCTGCAGCCGGGAATCGGTGGAGACGTCGATCTGCCATTCGGCGACGTATTGCCCGTCGTGGCTGCCGGGCGTCATCCGCAGGATCTGAATGACGCCGGTGGCCGGCGGCTCGTAGCGGTAGCTGGTGGTATGGGCAATTCGCAGGCGCATGAGGTGGATTTCCGAATCTCTGGCGAGCCGTCAAAGCTAGCTCCTAAACCAGATATTGCTTGGTGATGATTTCGCCGAGGCGCCCGTTATCCGAAATGAATTCCTGGATGAACTCGTGCACCCCGTGCTGGAAGATATCATCCATATGGCTGTGTTCCAGCCGATTGCGTACCCCGCGGGCGTGGCGCTGGGAAGGGCCCTGGCGGCCGTAGGCGACGCCGATCTGGTCGAGATTACGCACCAGATTGCCGTAGCAGCTTGCGAGCGAGCGCGGCAGCGAGTCGTTGAGGATCAGAAGATCGGCGATCAGCCAGGGTTTCAATGTTTCCCGGTAGACCCAGTGATAGGCGGTCAGCGCCGAGACCGAACGCAGGATCGAGGTCCACTGGTAGTAATCGAGCGGACCGCCGACATGTTCCTCCTCCGGCAACAGCACGTGATATTTGACGTCGAGGATGCGCGCGGTGTTGTCGGCGCGCTCCAGATGCAGGCCCAGCCGCGAGAACCAGTAGGCGTCGTTGCGCAGCATGGTGCGGTAGGCCGAGCCGTCGAACCGCAGCGAGGTTTCCTGCACGAAGCGCAGGAACTTGGTCAGATCCTCGCGGCTCTTGGTGCCCTTGTCCCAGACCTCCTGCAGGTCGATCCAGGCGGAGTTGATGGTGTCCCACATCTCGCTCGTCAGCGCGGTGCGCACCGAGCGCGAATTTAGTCTGGCGTTTTCGATGCAGTTCTTGATCGAAGACGGATTTTCCGGGGCGAACGACAGGTAGTCGACGACGTTGCGCTCGTTGGCCTCCTCGTGGATCTGATAGAAGCTGGCGCTGACGCCCGCGGTCAGGAGCGCCGAATCCCACTCGTTGGTCTTGCCGATATAGGTGTTGGGCAGCGCGGTGACGCGCAGCGTCGCCTCGATGGTGCGCGCCAGATATTCCGCGCGTTCGACATAACGGGCGAGCCAGTACAGGTTTTCGGCGGTGCGCGACAGCATGCGACAATCTTGCTCTTTGGGTCTACTCGTCCAGTATCCAGGTGTCCTTGGTGCCGCCGCCCTGGCTCGAATTCACCACCAGCGAGCCTTCCTTCAGCGCCACCCGCGTCAGTCCGCCCGGCACGATGGTGACGTGGCTGCTCCCCGTCAGCACGAACGGCCGCAAGTCGACATGGCGCGGCGCCAGCCCGCTCTCGACGCAGGTCGGGCAGGTCGACAGCGCCAGCGTCGGCTGGGCGATGAATCCTTCGGGCTCACGCTTCAACTTATCGCGGAACGCCTCGATGGTCGCTTTCGTCGCCGCCGGTCCGATCAGCATGCCGTAGCCGCCCGAGCCGTGCACTTCCTTCACCACCAATTCGGAGAGATTATCGAGCACGTAAGCGAGATCCTTGGCCTCGCGGCAGCGCCAGGTCGGCACGTTCTTCAGGATCGGCTCTTCGCCGAGATAGAATTTCACGATGTCCGGCATGTAGGAATAAACCGCCTTGTCGTCGGCGATGCCGGTGCCGACCGCGTTGGCGAGCGTGATGTTGCCGGCCGCATAGGCCGACATCAGCCCGGGCACGCCGAGCGCGGAATCCGGGCGGAAGGTGAGGGGATCGAGGAAATCGTCGTCGACCCGGCGGTAGATCACGTCGACGCGCTTCAGGCCCTCGGTAGTGCGCATGAACACCTCGTCGTTCTTGACGATGAGGTCGCGGCCCTCGACCAGTTCGATGCCGAGCTTGTCGGCCAGGAACGAGTGCTCGTAATAGGCGGAATTGTAGACGCCGGGGGTCATCAGCGCCACCGTCGGCTCGGCCGCGGCGGACAGCGGGGCCACCGACCGCAGCGCCGACAGCAGTTCGTCCGGGTACTTTTCCACAGGCGCGACGCGGTGGCGGGCGAACAGGTCCGGAAACAGCCGCATCATGATTTCGCGGTTTTCCAGCATGTAGGACACCCCCGAGGGCGTGCGCGCATTGTCCTCCAGGACGTAGAAGTTTTCCGGGTCGACGCGGACGATGTCGATGCCGGCGATGTGGACGTAGACGTCGTGCGGGACGTCCTGGCCGTTCATCTCGGGCCGGAATACCGGGTTCTGGAAGATCAGGTCATCGGGGATGATATTGGCGCGCAGCACGTCGCGGCCGTGATAGATGTCGCGCAGGAACATGTTGAGCGCGCGGACCCGCTGTTTCAGGCCTTTTTCAAGGATGGTCCACTCTTTTCCCGACATGATCCGGGGGATCACGTCGAAGGGGATCAGCCGCTCCTGGGCCTCGGCGTCGCCATAGACGGCAAAGGTGATGCCGATCCGGCGGAACAACAGCTCCGCTTCCTGACGGCGATATTCCAGGACGTCCGGTGGCGTCTCCTTGAGCCAGCGGGAGAGCTCCTGATAGGCCGGGCGGACGTCGCCGCCGGGCCCGTTCATTTCATCGAACGCAACTGCCATAAACCCCGACTGTTTTCCGACTGTTTCCTTGGGCCATGCGGGACAGTGCATGACTTAAAGGGATGGTAGCAAGGCCCGGGCCAGCGCGATATGCATGGGAGGAGGCATTTGGGGAGGAGGAGTTCCCCACCTGCCTGAAAAACTGGCTGCCGGCTGCTTATTC
>JBAUUA010000497.1:0-1537 GCA_049582465.1 Bradyrhizobium sp.
GCTCAGAATCGAACTGCACGACCTGATCTGGGAGGGCATGTATGCGCCGATCGTGGCCGCGGTCGGCGTCTCCTCGGAATGGCTCAATCAGCTGCAGTTCCTGACCATCCGCCGCTATCTCAGCCTCGTCTTCGCCACCCTCGTCACGCTGCTGCTGGTGCTCGCGATATGGTCGTGATCTCCGACATCCTCGTGCAAAGCATCCAGATGCTGCTGGTGCTGTTGCTCGCGCCGCTGCTCACCGGCTTCGTGCGCAAGGTCAAGGCGCGGCTGGTGCGGCGCCAGGGGCCTTCGATGTTTCAGCCCTATCGCGATCTCCTGCGCCTGCTGCGCAAGGAAGTCGTGCTGGCCGACAACGCCTCATGGCTGTTCCGGGTGACGCCCTATGTGACCTTTGCCGCGATCTGGGTGGCCGCGGCGCTGGTGCCGACCTTCGCCACCGGCCTGTTGTTCAACTGGACCGCGGACCTGATCGCCATCGTGGCGCTGCTCGGCAGCGCGCGCTTCTTCCTGGCGCTCGCCGGCATGGACGTCGGCACCAGTTTCGGCGGCATCGGCTCCAGCCGCGAAGTCATGATCGCGGCGCTGGCCGAACCCGCGATGCTGCTGATGGTGTTTTGCGTGGCGCTGGTCGCGGGCTCGACCCAGCTTTCGACGGTCGCGAATTTCCTCGCCTCCTCCTATGTCGGATTGCGGGTGTCGCTCGGCATGGCACTGGTCGCGCTGATCATGGTGGCGCTCGCCGAGAACGCGCGGATTCCGGTCGACAATCCCGCGACCCATCTCGAGCTCACCATGGTGCATGAGGCGATGGTGCTGGAATATTCCGGGCGCCATCTCGCGATGATCGAATTCGGCGCCTTCCTCAAGCTCCTGCTGTACATCTCGCTGATCGCCTGCGTGTTCTTCCCGTGGAAGATCGCGCTGTTCGGCACCGGCCCGCTCGCCTACACCATCGGCGCCGGCGCCTACCTGGTCAAGCTCGCGATTTCCGGCTTCCTGCTCGCGCTGTTCGAGACCGCAACCGCCAAGATGCGGGTGTTCCGCGTGCCGCAATTCCTGGGCGCGGCGCTGATGCTCGGGCTGCTCGGGACGCTGCTGCTGTTCGTGTCGAGGAGTTTCTGATGCAGATGCACAGCCTCGCCTTCGACGTTTCCCATACGCTGGCCGGCGGACTGGTGCTGATCAGCTTTTTGATGCTGTATCAGGACCGGCTCTATTCCCTGCTCAACGTTTTCGCGCTGCACGCTTTGGTGCTCGCCCTTTCCGTGGCCTGGCAGGCCTTCATCCAGAACGCGCCGCATCTCTACGTCACGGCCATGATCGCGCTGGTGTTCAAGGCGATGATCATCCCGGTGGCGCTGCATCGGATTGTCAAGCAGCTCGGCATTCACCGCGACATCGAATCCGCCGTCGGAATCGGCCCGACCATGCTGGCCGGCATGGGGCTGGTCGCGCTCTCGATGGTCTTGATGCTGCGGGTCACCGCGGAGGCCGATCCGCTGGCGCGCGAGGACCTCGCCTTCGCGCTGTCGGT
>JBAUUA010000498.1:0-1910 GCA_049582465.1 Bradyrhizobium sp.
GCCGGCGGATGCAGACCGAGTTCATCACGGTGCCGCCGGAATGGACGGTCGGGCAGGCGATCGACTACATGCGCGACACGGCGAACCTGCCGGACCGGTTTTACGAGATCTACGCCGTCGACAAGGCCCAGCACTGGCACGGCGCGGTGGCGCTGGATGCGCTCCTGCGTTCGCGCCGGATGGTTCCGCTGGCCGAACTGATCGACGAAGACCGCCGCCGCGTTTCCGTGATGGACGATCAGGAGGAGGTGGCGCGGCTGTTCGGCAAATATAATCTGGTCGCAGCCCCCGTGGTCGATACTGAGAACCGGCTGGTCGGCGTCATCACGGTCGACGACGTGGTCGACGTGATCGAGGAGGAGGCCGACGAGGATTTGAAAGCGCTGGGCGGCGTCACCAGCGACGAAGAATTGTCCGACAACGTCTGGACCATCGCCAAGGCCCGCTTCAACTGGCTCCTGGTCAATCTCGCCACCGCCTTTCTGGCGTCCTCCGTGCTCGGCCTGTTCGAGGGACAATTGGAGCAGATGGTAGCGCTGGCGGTGCTGGCCCCGATCGTCGCGAGCCAGGGCGGCAACGCTGCCACCCAGACCATGACGGTCGCGGTGCGCGCGTTGGCGACGCGCGAACTCGGCTCCAACAACGCGTTTCGCGTCGTCATCCGCGAGGGCCTGGTTGGCCTGGTCAACGGGCTAGCCTTTGCTGTCATCACCGGCGTCGCTGCGGTGCTGTGGTTCAAGATCCCGGGGCTCGGGGTGGTGATCGGGCTTGCGATCGTCTGCAATCTGGTTGCCGGCGCGCTCGGCGGCATTCTGATTCCGATGGTGCTGGAACGCGTGCGCGCTGATCCCGCGGTGGCATCGGGCACCTTCGTCACCACCATCACCGACGTGGTCGGCTTCTTCTCGTTTCTCGGCATCGCCACGCTCTGGTTCGGGTTGAAATAGAGCGCTTTCGACAACCTCGCGGCCCGCCGGAATTCGCTCAGAAACGTTCGCCGCGAGCCATGCAAAAGCGGGTACCCGCTACCCGCCTGCTGCGGTTCCGCCCCCTCCAGGTGCCCCATTTTGGCCACAGGCGGTTCCTTAAACCCGGCAAGCGGATTTTAATCCGCTCATTCAACCGGCCGCTTGGCGCTTTTCAGTGCCTTCCATCAGCGGCTTCTTGATCGCGCAGCGCGATCTCCCCTCAGTAAGGAACATCCATGAAGCGTATTCTCATGGCTGCAACGGCAGTGCTTTGTTTGATCGGATCGGGTGCAGAGGCTCGGTCGTACCGTCACCATCATTCGGGTGGTGGTCATCATTATGCGGGTCGGCCCGCGGCATGGTGCGGATGGTACATGCGTACTCAAGTCGGCAGCGATCCCGGCCCCTCGTTCAATCTCGCCCGGTCCTGGGCCCGCTATGGTTCGAATGCCGGTGGCCCATCGGTCGGGGCTATCGTGGTCTGGCGTCACCACGTCGGCAAAATCGTCGGCCAGGAGAACGGTCAGTGGATCGTGCAGAGCGGCAATGACGGCCATGCCGTTCGGACGCGTCCGAGATCGATGGCTGGTGCGATCGCGTTTCGGTGGGGCTGACGGCCGGACGGAAACGCCGACGGCTCAGCCGAGCGTGAAATGTGAAGCCGGCCCGCGCCCCAAGCGCGGGCCGTTTTCGTGATTAAATGCTGTGCGGATAAACCAGCCGCGAGGGGCGAGCGGCGTACTGCAAGACGCCGGGCCTCGGCTGGCAAGCGTCTTTTAATAATTTAATAAACAAGTAACCAAGCCTTAACGCGCATCGCCGAGAGTCTTTCTCGGAGTCGACCATGCAGCGCTTGCGGCTGAAAGCGGACGGACGGATCGTGGAATTGCGGGACGGGCAGGAGTTTCCGCTCGCCCCGGCGACGTCTTCTGCCGCGCCGGC
>JBAUUA010000499.1:0-2326 GCA_049582465.1 Bradyrhizobium sp.
TCCGGCGGATCGGAAGTGCAGGAGCTGGCGTTCGTGCTGGCGTCGGGCGTCGCCTATCTGCGCGCGCTGGAAGGCGCCGGCGTGGCGCTTGGGGATGCGCAAGGCATGGTCTATGCGCGGCTTTCCGCCGATGCCGACGAATACCTGACGCTGGCAAAGTTTCGCGCACTGCGGCTGTTGTGGGCGCGGATCGAGCAGGCTTGCGGGCTCACGCCCAAGCCGATCTTCATCGCTGCCGACACCGCGTGGCGGATGCTGACGCAGCGCGACCCATACGTGAACATGCTGCGGGCGACGATCGCGACATTCTCCGCCGGGCTCGGCGGCGCCAACGCCGTCACCGTGCTGCCGTATACGCTGGCGCTCGGATTGCCCGACCCATTCGCCCGCCGCGTGGCACGCAACACGCAACTGGTGCTGCTGGAAGAATCCAACCTCGCGAAAGTCTCCGATCCGGCCGCCGGGTCCGGCGGCATCGAGAGCCTGACGCAGCAACTCTGCGAAACGGCCTGGACGCTGTTTCAGGAAATCGAGAAGGCGGGCGGCGTGTTCGCTTCGCTCGAGCAAAGCCTGATCCAGCGCAAGGTCGCGGCAACGCGGGCGGTGCGCGAGAAAGATATCGCCCGGCGCAAGGAGGTGCTGACCGGCGCCACCGAATTCCCCAATTTGCACGAGGCGCATGTCGCGGTGCTGGATGCGAAGCCGGTGGTGCTGGCGCCGTATGGCGAGGCGAAATTCAAGTTCGACGCGCTGGCGCCGATGCGGCTGGCCGCGCCGTTCGAGGCGCTGCGCGACCGCTCGGATCAGATCCAGAGAGACAAGGGCGCGCGGCCGAAAATCTTCCTCGCCAATCTGGGAACGGCTGCCGATTTCACCGCGCGCGCGACGTTTGCAAAAAGCTTCTTCGAGACCGGCGGCATCGAGGCCCTCGACACCGAAGGGTTTACCGACCCGGCGGCGCTCGCCCAAGCGTTCAAGGCCTCCGGCGCGGCGCTGGCCTGCCTGTGCTCGTCCGACAAGGTCTATACCGGCCAGGCCACTGCGGCGGCCGGGGCACTTCAAGCCGCCGGCGCACGACATATCTATCTCGCAGGCCGCCCGGGCGAACAGGAAGCCGCGCTCCGGACCGCCGGCGTCAACGATTTTGTCATGGCCGGCGGTGACGCCCTGGCCGTCCTGCAGGAGGCCTATCGGCTGACGGAGTGAGCATGACAGCGGCGACAAAACCCGTGCTGACCGGCGGCTGCCAATGCGGCGCCATCCGCTTTGCGCTGTCGGCGCCGCCGGTGAAGGTCAGCATCTGCCATTGCCGGATGTGCCAGAAGGCCTCCGGCGCCCCGTTCGCGTCCTTTGCCGACATCGAGCGAGGCGATTTCGCCTGGACCCGCGGCAAGCCGGCCGCGTTCCGCTCCTCCTCCATCGCCGAGCGCGATTTCTGCAGCCAGTGCGGCACGCCGCTCAGCTTCCGCCGCATCGATGGTCCCCGGATCGAGATCATGACCGGCGCCTTCGACCGCCCGGACCGGGTGATACCGACCCTGCAATATGGCACCGAATCCCGGCTCGGCTGGGTGGTCGGCATCGCCAACCTGCCGAGCCAGACCACGCTGCAGAACTACGGACCCGAGAAGCTTTCAGGGATCGTCAACCACCAGCATCCGGACCACGATTAGGGGTAGCGACCCCCGGGGGTCGCCTGTGTTATGATGGACGCCATGAGCCGCATACCGAACTTTGCGAATATCGCCTTTGAGAAGACCGCCAGCGTGGGACCCGTCGGCAGTGCCGAACCCTGGCTTACCCCCGAGGGCATCCTGGTAAAGCCTGGCTACAACGAAGCCGATCTCGAAGGCATCGACTTCCTCGAGACGTGGCCCGGCATCGCGCCCTATCTGCGCGGCCCCTACCCCACGATGTATGTCAACCAGCCCTGGACCATCCGGCAATATGCCGGGTTTTCCACCGCGGAAGATTCCAACGCGTTCTATCGCCGCAACCTCGCCGCCGGGCAGAAGGGCCTCTCGGTCGCCTTCGATCTTGCCACCCATCGCGGCTACGACAGCGACCACCCGCGCGTCACCGGCGATGTCGGCATGGCCGGCGTTGCGATCGATTCGATCTACGACATGCGCACGCTGTTTTCGGGGATCCCGCTCGACCAGATGAGCGTGTCGATGACCATGAACGGCGCGGTGCTGCCGATCCTTGCGCTGTTCGTGGCGGCCGCCGAGGAACAGGGTGTACCGCCGGAGAAACTGTCAGGCACTATTCAGAACGACATTCTGAAAGAGTTCATGGTGCGCAACACCTACATCTATCCGCCCAC
>JBAUUA010000500.1:0-5392 GCA_049582465.1 Bradyrhizobium sp.
CAGCACATGGCCCGCGCCCTGAGCTGCGAAGGCGATCACGAAGCCGAACCCAAGCGCCGCATAGGAGGGCGCCACGATCCGGAGATAAACCGCGCCGGGACCGAGCACCGAGGGGTCATGGCTGAACAGATGCAACCACAGCATCGGGAAGATCGCCACGATCACGCCGATCGTGCCGGCGACGCCGGCGCCGACGAAACTGGAACTCCAAGCGATCTTCCTGGCGCGGGCGACCTGACTGGCGCCCATGTTGACGCCGACCATGGTCAACACGGCGGTGCAGAGCCCGAACAGGATCGGGATCATGATGTAGTCGAGCCGCGAGGCGATGCCGTAGGCGGCCAGCGCATTTGTGCCGAACAGGCCGACCGCACCGGTCACCAGGATCACGGTCAGATTGGTCAGCGTGGTAGAGATCGCGGTCGGCAGGCCGACCTTCAAAATGTCCCTGAACAGCCGGCCCTCGAGCGGGGCGAGTTTCAGCGTCAGGCCGGAGCGCCCCGTCGTCATGTAACGCAGCAGCACCAGCATGGCAGCGAGATAATACACCGCGAACGCAATCCCGGCGCCGGCTATCCCGAGCCGCGGCACCGGGCCGAGGCCGAAGATCAACAGCGGCGAGCAGGGAATCAGCACCATGGCGCCGACCAGCGTCACCATCGCCGGCACGCGCACATTGCCCGAGCCGCGCAACGCCGCCGCCTGGAAGTTGACGATCCATACGGGAATAGCGCCCGCGAACAGATAGTTGGAATATTTTACCGCGGCATCGAGCGCGCCGTCGCGGCCGCCGAGCGTCTTGTACAGCGCCGGGCCGCCCCAATGGGTGCCGATGGTGAAGATCGCGCCCACGATGACCGCCAGCACCATCGCATGCAGCACCAGCGCATTCGCGTCGTCCTTGCGGCCCGCGCCGGTCGCCCGCGCCACCGCGGAAGCGACGCCGCTGCCGAGCCCGCCGTTCGACATCATCGTCATCAGCATGAATACCGGAAACACCAGTGCGACGCCGGCTAGTGCGTCGGTTCCGAGATAGCCGACATAATAGGCTTCGGCGACGTTCACCGCGGTCTGCGCGATCAGCACGGTCATGGTCGGCAGCGCCAGCCGGAGCAGGATCGGCAGCACTGGCCCGGTCAGAATGGTGGAGCGCGTCTCGATGGCCTTGGCCGGTGCGCCGGCGGCGGGCCTTGCGATCGCGGCCGGTTTGTCGGCGGTCCTGCCGCCGCCGATCGGGGGAACCAGGTCCAATTCGTCGGCATAGGCTTCGCGCGAAGGCGCGGGGTTCTGCAGGCTCATCGCTCTCTTTTCTCTAGCCGTTTGCGGGCTCTTGCGAGCGCTGCATGGATGTGAGATTATGATCATAATATCGTAGTATGATCGTAATGCAATAGGGGCGGGCGACCGGAACGCAAGGGCTTTCGGCCGCGCCCCATGCAGGGAAGGAGCCCATGCGGTACGAAAAGGGACACAAGGACCTGACCCGCCAGCGCATTGTCGAGGTGGCGTCGCGGCAGTTCCGCGAGCGCGGCGTCGCCGCGGTCGGGATCGCCGGCATCATGTCGGATGCGGGCCTCACCAACGGCGCGTTCTACGCCCATTTCGATTCCAAGGAGGACCTGGTCCGCGAAGTGCTGTCCCATGCCGGCTTCCGCAATAAATTGTCGAAGGCCGCCGAAAACGGCACTGGCCTTTCAGGCGCGATCCGCGACTACCTGTCGCAAAACCATCGCGACAATCCCGGCCAGGGCTGTCCCACCTCCGCGCTGGTCGCCGAAATCGCCCGCCATCCCAAGGCGACGCGCGACGCCTTCACCGGCAACGTCGACGATGTCATCGCACTGATCGAGGCCGCGCTCGATGTGGAAACCGAAGCCGAGCGGCGCCGAAAGGCGGTTGCGATCTACGCGTTGATGGTGGGCACGCTGCAGCTCGCCCGCGCCGTCAACGACAAGCGGTTGTCCGGCGAGATCCTGCAGAGCGGCGCCGACGAGGCCGTCGCGCTGGCCGGTCAGACTGGAAAATAAACCGGCAGCCGAAGTTCGCTGCTCCGTCAGGGCAGGCCCCGTTCCTCGATTTCCCGCACCAGTTCGATCGTCGGCTGCGCCAGGCCTCCTCCCGGCGGATCGAGGTCAAACACGGAGGCGATACTCTCGCGATCCCGCAGCACGGTGATGTGCGGGCAATGCGTCGCCGAGTTGCACAACATCTCCTTGAGCTTCTCGCCCGCCGCGATCAGGCGCGGCGGATCGACCGCCGACCAGGCGAGCAGCAGCGGCGTCTCGATGTTCAGGATGCCGGGAAACGCCGAACGCGCATCGTACTGGCTGGCGTCGCTGCCGAAATAGGATTTTTCCGCCGTGCCGGCGTCGGCGCTCGCATGGTAGATGCCCGACACCAGCACGGCGGCGGCGATGCTCGCATCTCTGTCCTGGAATTCCGGATGCGCGAGCAGGCTTGCGACATGAAAGGCGCCGACGGAATAGCCGACGGCGACGATCTCGTCGCGGCTGCCGCCGAACAGGTCGATGTTCTGGTGCACCCAGGAGGTGGCGGCCGCGACATCCCTGGCGCCCGACGGCCACGGGTTCGCGGGCGCCAGCCGGTAATTCATTTTCACCCCGACCATGCCGTTGCGCGCGGCAAAGCACATCGCCGCATCCTGCAGCGGGTCCGGGGCGGGCGCTGAATTGTCGCCGGAAAAGCTTTCGCCGGCGACGAACAGGAGAACCGGACGCGGCGACATCTGTCTCGTGTCGGAGCCGCCGGTGGCCACGTCGAGCACGTTCAGGTCGCTCTCGCCGTATCTCAGGTTTCGCGTGAACGACACCTGCTCGCATGATTTTGCCAGGTCCGGCGCGGAGGCGGCCGGCGCAGGCGTGGATTCATCGACGGCAAGTCCGCCGCGAACCGACGCGGCCGGGATCGCCGTCAGCAGAAGAAAAATCGCGAGGTGCTTCTTCATGGAACCATGTCCGAAACCGGCCGCAGATATCATGCCGCGGCGGAACAAGGATCGACAGGGGTCTTGGCAATTTAACGGCATAATGGCCTCACCGATCTTGCCAAAATGCACGTTCGAAAGACCGGCTCGCAGCGTGCCGGTTACTTCGCCGCCTGCTTGCGCGCGGCCATCTGGCGGATCAGACGGGCGACGATCCTGGCCGCCTCCGATGGCGGATGGTGGGAACTCAGCGACATCCAGGTGGTCTGCAGGATTTTCGGGCGCACGATGGGAACGGCGCTGAGTTCACCCGCCGCGATTTCCCGCGAAAACACCTCGCGTGGCGAGATGGTGGGCGAGGTCGGAGGCGAGCATCACGTCCCGGATCAGCGGCGTCGAGCCGCCCTCGAAGCGGATGTCGATCTCGAAATGCTGCGAGGCCGCAAGGCCAGTCAGCACGCTGGTCAGGCTGTTGGGGCGGACCGGCAAGGCCAGAGGAATTTCGGCCAGCGCGCGCACCGCGACTTCGCGGCGGCGCGCCATCGGGTGGCTGCGCCGCGTGATCAGGTGCACCTCGGTGCGGGCGAGCGCTTCGGCGTTGGCGACCCGGCCGCGCCGATAGCGATTATAGATCCCGATCTCGACCCGCCCCGAGGCCAGCCATTCCTCGACCTGGCCGCTGTAACCTTCCAGCGCGCGCAGCCGGATGCCGGGAAGGCTGTTGCGGATTTCGCCCGTGATCGCCGCGATCAGTCCGCGCGAGGCGACCGGCACCGCCCCGAGCGTGACTTCACCGTGCGGCTCGGCGCGTTCGCCCCGCGCGGCATCGGTCCAGGCCTCGGCATCCGCAACCAGCGCGCGGGCGCGCGGCAGCATGCGCTCGCCGAGTTCGGTCAGCACCACGCCGCGTCCGGTGCGGTGGAAAAGCCGGTCTCCGATCGCGCGCTCCAGCGCCGAGACCTGACGGCTCAAGGCCGACTGCGCCACGCCGACGATCGCCGCGGTGCGGGCGTAACTGCCGTTGGTCGCGACCTCGACGAAGGTTTTCAGCTGCCTGATATCCATGGGAATTTCGGAATTGCCGTTTCGGTAATTCTGGTTTGATCGATATGACCATACCGCATAGTTGGCGAGCCAGCTAGCATCGGCGAATGGCTGCCTCATCCCATGCGCTTGTGCCGACCGGTCCTTTGGCGGGGTTGCGCGTCCTCGACGTCTCGACGGTCGTGGCCGGCCCCTTTGCCTCGACCATACTCGCCGACCTCGGCGCCGAAGTCGTGAAAGTCGAAATGCCGGGCGAGGGCGATGCGCTGCGCCGGCTGGCGCCGCACAAGGACGGCGTGCCGCTGTGGTGGAAGGTCACCAACCGCAACAAGAAGGGCATCACGCTCGATTTGCGCAAGCCAGACGGCAAGGCGCTGCTCGGCCGGCTCGTCGCCGAACACGATGTGCTGGTGGAAAATTTCCGCACCGGCACGCTCGACGAATGGGGCATCACAAGGAGCTGGCTGCAGGGGATCAATCCGCGGCTCACGATCCTGCGCATCACCGGCTTCGGCCAGACCGGGCCCTATCGCAGCAATCCCGGCTTCGCCCGCGTGTTCGAGGCGATGAGCGGCTTTACCCGGATGTGCGGCGAGGAGGGCGGCACGCCGCTGCATCTCGGTTATCCCATCTCGGACGCAGTCGGCGGCCTGTTCGGCGCGATCGGGGTGCTCGCCGAGCTCTACCGGCTGAAGAACGATCCCGCCGCACGCGGCCAGGAGATCGATTGCGCGGTGACGGAAGCCATGATGCGCACGCTCGTTTTCCTCGCCATCGAATACGACCAGCTCGGCACCGTGCGCACCCAGAGCGGCAACCGCAGCCAGTACGCCGCGCCCGGCAACATCTATGCGACCTCGGACGGCAAATGGGCCTCGATCGCCGCCTCGACGCAAAGCATCTTCGAGCGGTTCTGTGCCGCGCTCGGGCTGCAGCATCTGCTCGCCGATCCGCGCTTCGTCGACAACCCGTCGCGGGTGAAGAACTGGCAGGCGATCGACCGGATCGTCAAGGATGCCATCGCGCGCCTGACCCTGGACGAACTGCGCGAGCGCCTGCACGCGCATCAGGTCGGCTTTTCGCCGATCTACGACGCCTCGGATATTTTCGCCGACCCGCATTTCATCGCGCGCCAGGCCATCGTCAGCGTGCCGGACGAGGAACTGGGAGAGGTGCGCATGCAATGCGTGGTGCCGCGCTTTTCCGAAACGCCGGTTTCGGTGCGCCGCGCCGGTCCCGCGCTCGGCCAGCACAGCGACGAGATCTATGGCGCGCTCGGACTGAGCGCGGAGGAAATAGCGCGGCTCCGCGCCGCCGGAACTATTTGAGCCAAAGCGTTCCACGAAGAGAACGCGGCAACTGAAACGGGGAGGGTGCGATATGCGGCGTCTGTTGATGGCAGTG
>JBAUUA010000501.1:0-3852 GCA_049582465.1 Bradyrhizobium sp.
ACATTCAGAGTGCGCCCGCTCATTTTACGATCTCAGAAGCTATCTTCCAGAAGCTTATCTTAGGTCATTAGAGACAGAGCGCGAACCTGCCCATTTTGCCGTGACCAGCAAGCGAAGAGATCATGACACAACGTCCCGCATGTCCCGCATACGCTGCCAAGCTGAGGGAAGATAGCTGGCAAATCGTCGTTCCGACGACGACCAGGACGTCACCAATCTCGTTCAACACCGACTTTCAGTCAAAGACTGAAGCAGAAGCGTGGATGCGAAGTGATCAAGGGCAGTCACTTTTGGCCGTAGCGCAGATTACTGGTCAGGCACCGACTACATCACTGATTCAAACGAGGGATGAGGATGGAAGCCAGTGACAAAAGTAATGGCGATCAAGGTTGTTTTAATCGGCAGATTCTGTGGCGCGATGGCCAGCCGAACGCATGCCGCGTTCAGAATTGCTTGGCTGTTACTCCCCGTGTGCGCCTTATGCGTGACATTACGGATGGAAGATGACCGACTCCGACGAACGCAACAGAGCTGACGATTGCACGACGGCTACTGATCGGGGGCGGCAGAAATCGGACGCGGCTCTAAAATCAGTTTCAAAGTTTTCTGTCTCACGCGATGACTTCAATGGGAAATCACCTGGGGGCTAAGAAAATGTCAACGATGGGAAAGTGGCTTTTTACGATTGTTGCTGTTACCATAACGCTTTACGCGACAGACTCTCGAGCGATGTGTGCAAGGGATAACGGGAAAAATTCTGGGGGATACCAATTAATTGAAAACACATGTTCATATCACATCGAGTTCAGGTGGATAGACGAGGGTTCGTGCGGCGGTGACGGTTGCCAGACAGGCATCGGTCCGCATCAGACGCAAATGGTTACTGGCATGCAGGGTCGCGTTCGCGCTGCTGAGTGCCCTGGCAATTGTCGCCCACGTCTGTAAGAGGCACAAAATGAAGAAGGCTATTCTTGCAATAGCGGTCTTATTGCTATTTGGATCGATCGGGTTCAGTGCCGAAGACAACGATGATTACACTCTGAAAAACGTATCACCAACGTGGTGCGATGCTGCTTTCGAATGCACTTATGATTGCCCAGCGCTTGTGAACGGCATGCGATCATCGCGATATTCGATGGCCGTGTGTAATAATCAGTGTGCGACCGAGCGAAAGCTTTGTCAGGCCTGGAAGATGCAGGAAAGACCGGCATACGATACCGCCTACGCGGAACTCAACAAGCAGTTGAAGCTTAAGGACGAAGCTCGCCAAGAGTTTGACTCTAGGTCCGGTATTGAACCAATACCCTTCGAGCCGAACGTTGCGGAAGGCGCTGCTTGGTGCAAGGAATCACCCCAAGTTTGCAACCGTGATTGCAGGAATCTCGTCGAGTCTGGACCTTACACTTATGATGCTTGTTCAAGATCGTGTGTCGCTCATAGGAGATTATGCCAAGCATACAAGGACAATGATCAACACGGTTATTCGGCCGCATATATCGATACGGCGGTGTTCTTGGATATGTCGATAGCCGGAATCAATAACTGGTCTGAAAATAACAGGCGTGAATTATCAAGGCAGAACTCCAGGTCATATTCCAATCAGCCGGATGAGAGCGACATGAGTTCGAGCTCCAGAACTTCGACAGGCAGTTAGCGTCCGGTGAGCACCGCGGCGAGTTCACTCGCGCGGTTTAGGGCGGGGAAGTAAACTGGGATCGGCCTTATAGATTTGGACGAGCTCGGCGAGGTTATCGATGCCGAAGCGTGTAAAGGCGGTTGTCGATTCTTCACCGAGGCCGAGAACGCCGAGACGTCCGTCTTCCGGATCCAGTACGATGCTGATCTCGTCGAGCCACTCCTCATCCTCGCCGAGCATTTCAGCGGCGCGGCTGATCGTGAAGACGTAGCTGATTCCGGCCATGGTCAGGCGGCCTGACTGGCCTGCGCGCTCCGCCTGTGCCAATTCCACGGCAGCAATTCGTCGAGCCTTTGAACCGGATGCTCGGCGATGCGAGCGAGAACGTCGGCGAGCCAGGCCTGCGGATCAATATTGTTCATCTTGGCCGTGACGATCAGGCTGTACATCACCGCGGCCCGCTCGCCGCCACGGTCAGAGCCGCAGAACAACCAGGATTTTCTCCCCAGGGCGATACCGCGCACACCGCGTTCAGCGGCATTGTTGGACAGACAGATGCGGCCATCGTCGAGGAAGCGCGTGAACGCAATCCAGCGCTTGAGCATATAGTCCATGGCCTTGGCGATATCGTTGCCGCGCGAGAGTTTGGCGCGCTGCTCTCGCATCCAGGCCTCCAGATTGGCGACCAGCGGCGCGCTTAGCTCCTGTCGAACGACCCTGCGCCTTTCAGGGCTTTGTCCGTTGATCGCCCGCTCGATCTCGAACAGCTCATCGATCCGGCGGACCGCTTCCAGCGCCAGCGGCGAGATCACCGCCGGCTTTTTGCCTTGCGCCTTGCGACGGGCGTTCTCGGCCAGATCCGCCATCACGAAGAACGGACGCCGGGCATGGACCCAACAGGCTGCTTCCAGGATCGGTCCAGGCGCGCGGCCGGCCTCGTAGAGCTTGCCATAGCCTTCATAGGCGTCAGCCTGGAAGATCCCGGTGTAGTTGGCCAGGTGTGCCTGGGGATGCTTGCCGGCCCGGTCGCGCGAGTAATAGAACACCGCCCCCGGCGGCGCCGGCCCGCCAAACGGCTTGTCGTCCCTCACGTAGACCCAGATCCGGCCAGTGTCGGTCTTGCCTTTGGCCAGAACCGGCACCCTGGTGTCGTCGCCATGCAATCGCTCGGCACTCAGCACGTAGGCCTCGAGGCGCTTGAACAAGGGCATCAGCGCCGCTGTGCAGCCGCCGACCTGGTCAGCCAGGGTCGACAGACTGATCGGCACTCCCTCCTTGGCATAGCGCTCGGCCTGTCGGTTGAGCGGCTGGTGCTGGCCAAATTTCTCAAACAGTACCATCGCCAGAAGACTGGGCCCGGCCCAGCCCCTCGCTATCACGTGGAAGGGCGCTGGCGCCTGGCTGATCTTCTCGCAGTCCCGGCAACTGAACTTCTCCCGGACATGCTGGATCACCTTCCAGGACTTCGGGATAACCTCCAGTGTCTCGGTGATGTCCTCGCCAAGCCTGGATAGCCGCGATCCGCCGCAACAGCCGCAGGCAACGGGTCCCGGCACGATCCGGCGTTCGCGGGGCAGATGATCCGGGAACGGTTTGCGTGACGGCCGCTTGCGCGTGAACGACGCCACGGTGGTGGTTGTGTTCGTGGTTTCGGCCGCCGCCATTTCGGCGGCAAGTTCGTCCTCGGTCGCCGCGGTCTCCAATTCCTCCAGCGTCAATTCGAGCTGATCCAGTAGCCGCGCGGTGCGCTCGGACCGCGGGCCATAGCGATCACGGTTCAGCTTCTCGATCTGCAGCTTCAGATGGGCGATCAGCGCCTGGTCGTCGGATTGTTGAGCCCGGGCGGCGGCAGCCTCCGCGCGAGCGACAATCAAGGCCGCTTTCAGCGCTTCGACGTCGTCTGGCAGGGCTTCAACACCAGCTTTCATGAAGCCGATGGAATCACAAAATCAGCGATTTGCGGCGACTTTTTTCTGCCGCTCAGAACTTTTTTATGCCTATCCTGCGCTCTGCGGTCGCCAAGTGTGTTGCGGATTTCTCCAGTCGATCGCCTCCAACAGATAACTCATCTGTGCAGCACTCAGCGCCACCACGCCATTCACCGTCGCCGGCCAGACAAAGCGTCCACGGTCGAGCCGCTTGGCATAGAGCGACAGGCCAACTCCGTCATGCCACAAGGCTTTAATCAACGAACCGGCGCGACCGCGGAACACGAA
>JBAUUA010000502.1:0-4790 GCA_049582465.1 Bradyrhizobium sp.
GCGGCCATGTTGCGCGCCATATCGACGATGGCATGAGCCTGGTCGATCCGCGCGGCCAGCATCTCCCGCTGCATCAGATAGCCCGCGAGCGCGCCGGCAACGCAAAGGCCGAACAAGGTCACCCCCAACAAGATACCGAGCTTGGGGGTGATCGTCAGATTGGTCAGCTTCACGGGATGTCTCCGGGGATTGCGCGAGCGATTGGCGAAACTATTGTCATCACGGTAAGGTGAAACCCCTTAGAGTTCCCTTACGAAGCTAAGCCCTCCCTACGTAGAATTACCTGATGCAAGGCCGCGCTGCTTTGAAGCAGCCGGGATTGTATGCGATGCTGACCGAGACGGCGAAATCGGGGGACAACACCTCGCGGCCATAACCAACACCGAAACGTCAAATCGGGGGAAAAAGGAAATGCCGAAATTCAGGGTTGTAACGCCGAAGGGCGCGAGCTTTACGGTTGCCGGTGGCGGCTACGCATTTGAGAAAGAGGCGCTCGATCCGATCGGGGCCGAGATCGTCGAGGCGCCCGCCAACGAGGCGGAGTTCATCGCAGCCGCCCGTACCGCCGACGCCATCTATGCCAAGGGCCTGCCGATCTCGAAGGCGATCATCGATGCCCTGGAAAACTGCAAGGTCATCACGCTCGGCAGCGTCGGCGTCGACAGCGTCGACGTCAAGGCCGCCACCGCGCGCGGGATTCCCGTCACCAATATTCCCGACACCTTCATCGAGGAAGTTGCCGACCACGCCATGATGCTGCTGCTGGCGGGATTTCGCCGCCTGGTCGAGCAGGACAGGATGGTCCGCAAGGGCCGCTGGGCCGAAGGCCGGCCGGCGCTGCTGAAGATTCCGAGGCTGATGTGACAGACGCTGGGCTTCATCTCGTTCGGACGCGTGGCGCGCGCGGTGGCAAAACGCGCAGCACCCTTCGGCCTCAGGATGATGGCCTACGATCCCTTCATTGCCGAGACGCTGATCTCCGATCACGGCGTGCTTCCGGCGACCCTGTCGGAGGTGCTGTCGCAGTCCGATTTCGTTTCGATGCACGCGCCGGCGCGGCCCGAAGTTCACCACATGCTGGGCGAGACCCATTTCCGCCAGATGAAGAAGAGCGCGATCTTCATCAATACCGGCCGCGGGGCGACCGTGAACGAAGAGGCGCTGATCAAGGCCCTGCAGGAAGGCTGGATCGCCCATGCCGCGCTCGACGTGCTGGAAAAGGAGCCGCCCTCGCACAACAATCCGATGCTCGGCATGGAAAACGTCACGCTGACCGCGCATGTCGCCTCGGCCTCGGCGCGCTTCGACGAGGCGCGCAAGCGCCGCGTCGGCTACGAATTGTCGCTGGTGCTGCAGGGGATGTGGCCGGTCAGCTGCGTCAACCCGTCGGTGCTGCAGAACACCTCGCTCCGGCGCTGGCAGCCCGTCAGCATGGAACGGGGTCCCAACAGTTAGCAGCGGCCGGTTCATCGAACATCAACAACGATCTTCCCGCGCTCGTTCAAACCTGAAAGACCAGCCGCCCCAGCCGACCTCATAAATGTCGAAGCTGTCGGGAAAGGGCGGGAAACATGGGCACTGCAAGGAAAGGCCAATTGTCGCGGCGGGGTTTTTGCCTGTGCTGCGTCGGAGGAGCCGCCTACGCCGCAGGCGCGGGATGGCTCACACCGCGCGAGGCGTTCGCCGAGGCGCGCGGCCTCGTCAGCCTGATCAAGGACAGCGCCGCGGTATCGCCGATCACGACCCACAGGCTGCGCAACAATATCAGCGTCTTGGAGGGCTCCGGCGGCAACATCGCCGTGCTGACCGGCCCCGACGGCAAGCTGCTGATCGATGCCGGCATCACCGTATCGCGCCCCCAGATCACCAGGGCGCTCGATGCGCTCGGCGCCGATCCCGTTACCCATCTCGTCAATACGCATTGGCACTTCGATCACGCCGACGGCAACGCATGGCTGCACGCGGCCGGCGCCAGGATCATCGCGCAGGAAAACACCCGCAAATATCTTTCCGAAGTGCAGCGTGTCGAGGACTGGGACTACAATTTCCTGCCGCTGGCCGCAGGCGGCATTCCGAGCGAGGTCTTTGCCGGGGAACACAGCCTCAAGCTCAATGGCGCGTCAATCGGCCTGAAATATTACGGGCCTGCGCATACCGACAGCGATATCTCCGTCACCTTCGCCGAGGCCAACGTCGTCCATGTCGGGGACACCTTCTGGAACGGCATCTATCCGTTCATCGACTACTCGACCGGCGGCAGCATCGACGGAACGATCGCGGCGTGCGAGGCCAATCTGGCCGCCACGACCGACGACACCATCATCATTCCCGGCCACGGCAAGCCGGTCAGCAACAAGGCCGAGCTGAAGGAATTCCGCGACATGCTGGTCGCGATCAGGGACAACGTCGCGAAACTCAAGAAACAGGGCCGCTCGCGCGACGAGACGATCGCGGCCAAACCAACCGCGGCCTTCGATGCGAAATTTGGTCAGTTCGTGATCGATCCCGGCTTCTTCACACGGCTGGTCTACGAGGGCGTCTAGCTGCATGATGAGTTTTGGCTGGTTCGCGGCTCTGCTTACCTCTCCCAAGGGAGAGGTAAAGGGAGCGCGGACGGATCGATACAGTGAGGGAAAACCGGTGCCCACTTTTCCGGATCATGCTCTAGGTGCGGCGATACGCGGACAAACCGGGTGATAGAAGGTCGTTGATCGCCGCAAGGCCGCCATCACCTATCGATCAACGACTTGTCCGAAGCGAAAGTAGACATCGGCCTTCATTCCGACCGAGAGCTGGCCCGATCCCGTCAATCCGACCACGACCTGCACCACATCCACGTCGGCTTGATTGCGCGTTCCGGGCGGCGCGAGGCGTCCGGGCTCGACCATAGGCGCGATGGACGAGACACTCCCCTCGAACTCGCGATCGGGGTATGCGGCTGCGCGCACGGACACCGCCTGCCTGACCTTGATCGATCCCAGATCACGTTCGTCCACTTCCGCGCGCACGCACAAGGCCGAAAGATCCGCGAGCAGCAGCGGCGGCTGCAGGGACGCAGGCGTCGCCAGTTCTCCCGCCTTCACATTGACTTGAAGCACGGTGCCGTCGATCGGGGCGCGAATCGTCATTTTATCGAGTGCGGATCGCGCCACAGCGTACTCGGCACGGGCGATATTGAGTTGGCCCTCCAGGGCGGTGGGCAAAGGGACGTCAGTCTCGATTCTGCGAAGCTCTTCCTGGCGTGTTGAAAGCTGGTCCCGGGCACGCGTCAATGCCAGGCGGACGGCGGTCAAGTCGGCTTCCGACCCGCCATTGGCCCGCAAGGCGGCAGCATTCCGATCGACGGCGGATTGCGCGTCATATAGCGCCCGTTCTGCATCGGCCACGGCATCCTGGGCCTTGCGTCGATTATACGCTCTGCCGCTCGCCGATTTTTCATCCCGTGCCCGCTCGCGCACGTCAGCCTGTACCTCGGCCGCCGCCAGCCGCGCCCGCAGTTCATCGTCAGCGAGATGGATCAGCGGTTCGCCCGCAAACACGGTGTCGTTGGCCTTTACCAGCACCTTGTCGACCAGCCCCACCACCGCCGTCCCGACCTTGATCTGACCGGAGCACGGTTCGACACGCCCGGGAGCAACCGCCTGCCATCGCTTGTCCTGCGGTGCCTCGGCCGACATGCTCCAGGCTGCCGGCTTGACGGGAACCGTTGCTGCAATCGCCATCAAGACCCCGGCGACCGCAATCAGACCGAGGACGGCGACCAAGGCTATCCGGCGCTTCGACATGGCTGGTCGTCCTCTGGCATTTCGTGAATTCATTGCTGTTTGGCGCCGCCGCGTTCCTCACCGATGATCCGTCCGTCCTCGATATGAACGACTCGGTCCGCGAATGGCAAGAGACGCGGATCATGCGTCACAATCAGCACGGCGTGCCCTCGTTCCCTGGCGATGTCGGCAAGTATCTGCATGATCGCCCGGCCGTTCTCGCCATCCAGTGCGGCGGTCGGCTCGTCCGCAAGGATGATCGACGGATTTCCGACAATGGCGCGCGCGATGGCGACGCGCTGCTGCTCCCCGCCGCTGAGTTCGCGCGGAAACGCCTTTGCCTTATGGGACAGACCGACCTTGGCGAGTGCCTCGCGCGACCTTATCCTTGCCGCTCTGGAGGGTTCGCCGCGTACATCCAGAGCCAGCCGGACGTTGTCGGTGGCAGACAAGGTCGGAAACAGATGGAACGATTGAAAAACGAAACCCACATGTTGTCGCCTGAGAAGAGCCAGATCCTCGGGGCCGGCACCGGCGGTTGAATGTCCGCAGACGCGAACGGTCCCCTCCGTCGGCGTCAGCATGCATCCGAGAATGGACAAAAGCGTGGTCTTGCCGCTCCCGGAAGGACCCATCAGCAGAGTCAGTTCGCCGCCGTTGAGCACCAGGCTTACTCCCTTGAGCGCCGCCACCCTGGCGGCGCCGCTGCCAAGGACCTTCGACACATTCACTGCCTCGAGCAACGGTTCGGTCATCGCGTGAACACTATGGCAGGGTCGATGCGGGTGACCTGCACGATTGCGGCGAATGCCGATCCAATGCACATGACCACGGTGAGCACGAACAGGCCGACATTCAGTCCAGGCGTGATGACGATCGGCAACGCCGTCGCCGCGGTCAATTTCACGATGGCATCGCCGATCAGCGCGGCGATGGAGAAGCCGATGACGGCGCTGATCAGCGCCTGGCAGATGATCACTTTGTAAATATATCGTCGCGACGAACCGATGGCGCGCAGGGTGGCAA
>JBAUUA010000503.1:0-2441 GCA_049582465.1 Bradyrhizobium sp.
AGATGAAAGTCGTCATAGGCGTAACTGGCGAAGGTCAGCGGCGCGAGGCAGGCTTCCTTCACGGTGATGCCGATTTCCTCGTGCAACTCGCGGATCAGCGTCGCTTCCGGCCGCTCGCCGGGCTCGATCTTGCCGCCGGGGAATTCCCAAAAGCCCGCAAGCGCCTTGCCTTCCGGCCGCTGCGCGAGCAGGACGCGCTTGTCGGCATCGACCAGCGCGCACGCAACCACGAGAGTGAGTTTGAGCTCAGCCATGCGCTGCAGCCGCTCTCACGACCGATAGTCGCCGTTGATCGCGACATATTCCTTGGTGAGGTCGCAGGTCAGCACCCGGTCGCGGCCCTTGCCGAGACCGAGCGCGATCCTGATCTGGATCTTCGGATTCTTCATCGCTTCCGACACCTGCGCCTCGTCATAACCGGGATCGCGCGCGCCGCTCCTGGCGACGCGGATGCCGTTGAACGAGATCGAGAGCTTGTCGCGGTTGGCGGGCTCCCCCGCCTTGCCGACCGCCATCACCACGCGGCCCCAATTGGCGTCTTCGCCGGCGATCGCGGTCTTCACCAGCGGTGAATTCGCCACCGACATCGCGATCCGGCGCGCCGATTTCTTCGACACCGCGCCCTCGACGATGATCTCTACCAGCTTGCGCGCGCCTTCGCCGTCGCGCGCCACCTGCTCGGACAAATCGGCGAGCACGGCGTTGAAGGCTTTTACGAATGCCTTCAGGCGCGGATCGCTGGCGCGGCTGATCTTCGGCGCGCCGTTGGCCGCGGCAGCGCCAGTGGCAAAAGCGAGCAGCGTATCCGAGGTCGAGGTGTCGCCGTCGATGGTGACGGCGTTGAACGTGTCCTCCACGCCGCTCTTGAGCAGCGATTGCAGCGCGCCGGCCGAGATCGGCGCGTCCGTGAACACGAAGGCCAGCATGGTCGCCATGTCGGGCGCGATCATGCCGGCGCCCTTCGCCATGCCATTGATCGTGACGCTGGCCTTGCCGAGCTTCACGGTCGCGGTCGCGACTTTCGGAAAGGTGTCGGTGGTCATGATCGCCTTCGCCGCGTTCATCCAGCCGCCGACTGCTGCCTGCTCCGCCAGCGTGCCGAGCACGCCGTCGAATTTGGTGGCGTCGAGCGGTTCGCCGATCACGCCGGTGGACGCGAGAAACACCTCATTGGCGCTGCAGCCGAGCGCCTTGGCGGCGATCGAGGCGGTCAGCGCGGTGGCCTGCCGCCCGGTCTTGCCGGTGAAGGCGTTGGCATTGCCGGAATTCACCACCAGCGCGCGCGCCTTTCCCTTGGAGAGTTTGGCGCGGCACCATTCCACCGGTGCCGACGGGCATTTCGACTGGGTGAAGACGCCGGCAACCGCCGTCCCCTTGTCCAGCACCGCCAGCAGCACGTCGGTGCGGCCCTGATAGCGGATGCCCGCGGCCGCCGTGGCAAGCCTGATGCCCGCCATCGCGGGCATCTCGGGGATATCGGTCGGGGCGAGCGGGGAGATGGCTGATGACATGGGCAAATTCCGAAAAACGACGGGCTGAAATAGATCGTCATGGCCGCACATTTCCCGGCCATCCACGTCTTGTCCCGCTAGAGGAGACCCCAACACGTAGATGGCCGGGACAAGCCCGGCCATGACGTTGGTAATTACTATTTGCTTCGAAGAAGTGACAGCGAATTTTTACTTCTTCGCGGGCGCCATCTTGGAGTCGGAGGGCTTCGGCGCATCCGGCTTCGCCGCCGGGTCGGCAGCGGCCTGGTCCATGCGCTCGACCTTGGCGGCCTCGCGCAGCTTCGCGACGTAGTCGGCCTGCGCCTTGCGCGTCACATAGGTTTCGATCTGGCCCTTGACCTGATCGAAATCGGGCGCCTTGCGGTTGCGCTTTTCCTCGACCTTGATGATGTGCCAGCCGAACTGCGACTTCACGGGGTCGGAAATCTTGCCGGGCTCCAGCGAGAACGCCACAGCGGAGAATTCCGGCACCATCTGGTCCTTGGTGAAGAAACCGAGATCGCCGCCGTCGGATGCGCCGGGATCCTTGGACTTCTTCTTGGCGAGTTCGGCGAAATCGGCGCCCTTCTTGAGCTCGTCCTCGACCGCCTTGGCCTCGTCCTCGGTCTCGACCAGGATGTGGCGGGCGTGGACTTCCTGCTCGCCGGAAATCTGCTTGGAGGCGTCCTCGTAAACCTTCTTCATCTCGGTGTCGGTGGTCGCGGCCTTGCCCTTGGCGGCAAGCAGGCTGTCCATCAACAGACGGTTGCGGGTGAACGCCAGGCGCTTCTTGAATTCGTCGGTATCGGCGATCTTCTCGTCCTCGGCGGCCTTGGCGACGATCTTCATGTCGATCAGGAACGACAGCACGTTCTCGTCCTTGGTCGCCGGATCCATCTGGGCAAGGCTCGGTGCCAGTTCCTCCTCCGCCATCGTCAGATCGCTCTGGCG
>JBAUUA010000504.1:0-6834 GCA_049582465.1 Bradyrhizobium sp.
ACCGCGGTCAGCATCACGAGGTCGAAGGTGTCGCCGCGGGCTCGCAGGGCTGCGAGATCCGGCAGGCTGTCGTTGAGCCAATCGATCCGGGGCGATGGATGCAGCGCCATTGCCGGCAGGCGCATCGCATCGGTCGGTTCGACGGCGACGACGGAATGTCCCCGGCTGGCCAGCCACGCCGCGTCCCGTCCGGTGCCCGAACCGATGTCGAGCACACGGCCCGGCACCGCCGGGATCAAATGCAGCACGGCCTGGTGCGCGTCGGCGAAGGGGATGCTTTCATACTGCTTGAAGAGCGCCTCGGCCTCTTCGGCATAGCCTTCCGTTCCGCTGACGTTCACGCGAGGCCTCCGATATTTCTCGTCATTGCGAGGAGCAACGCGACAATGCAATCCATAAGGCATTCTATCTATGACGCTTTGGATTGCTTCGCAGAGTTTATCAACGGGCGCGCAATCGCGCGACCCGTTGGCTCGCAATGACGATATTTTTCGGTTTGAGACTATACCGCCAGCGCGCCGCCGCTTCGCCGCAGGCCGATATATTGCAGCTCGGCCAGCGCGCCGACCACGATCGCCTGCGCCGCGACAAAGGCCTCGCCGAGCAGGTTCGGTGTTATCGCGCCGGAAAACAGCAGCGCGATGCTGGCGAGCGTCCACACTGCGTTTCCCGCGATCACGATCACCACCAGCGGCTTCGGCATCGCCTGTCGCGTGCCGAGCCAGCCGACCAGCGTGGCATAGGCGATCAGGAACAGCCCGGTTTCGCGCAACAGCGCCTCGGGCAGCTCGAGCAACGGCGCAAGCGCGCCGGCGCCCAGCGTCAGCAGCACCGCGGAGGCGCCACTGAAGGTGGCATCGGCCAGGATGGCGCGGCGCAGGAACAGGGAGGGATGGATCATGGCAATTCTCCTTGGGTGGGATGGAAGATGAGGGGATCAGCGGGCCGGCTGGTGCAGCCAGCTTTGGATCCAGCGCAACAGGCGAACCGGGCACAGCGTCTTGCCGACGCGAGTCTCGACCGCCGCCACATGCGCGAACACCATCTCGCCGGTGGTGTGCACGAGCGGTTCCGGCATATTGAGGCTGCGCGCCAAGAGGCGCGTGGTCAGATTGAGCAACCACGGGATCATGCCGGCGGCGGCTGGGGAGGTGCTGGATCGAGAAAGCGTCTTCATGAATCATCTCCTGTTACGGCCAAGATGATCCGCTTCGATCAGCAATTCGATTACGTCGGAGGTAATGGAAGGCGTGAAATCCGCGTGATAGGTTTTCCGCCATGAACGCACAGACCGCCACGGCCCGAACCGAGCGAACCAAGCCCGCCCATGTCGGCGATCACCTGCGGGAATGGCGGCAGCGCCGCCATCTCAGCCAGCTCGATCTCGCCGTCGATGCCGAGATTTCCGCGCGGCATCTGAGTTTCGTGGAAACCGGCCGCGCCGCGCCGTCGCGCGACATGGTGCTCAAACTCGCAGAAAGGCTGGAGGTGCCGCTTCGCGAACGCAATGTGCTCCTGGTTGCGGCCGGATATGCGCCGGCGTTTCCGCAGCGCTCGCTCGACGATCCCGCGCTGAAATCGGCGCGGGCGGCGATCGATCTCGTGCTGAAGGCGCATGAGCCCAACCCGGCGCTGGCCTATGACCGCCACTGGAACCTGGTTTCGGCCAACCGCATGGTGATGCCGCTGTTGGAAGGCATTCCGACCCGGCTGCTCGGCCAGCCCTTCAACATCCTGCGTCTTGCCTTTCACCCCGAGGCGCTGGCGGCGCGCACCGTCAACCTTGCCGAATGGTGCGCGCATCTCCTGGAGCGGCTGCACCGCCAGTGCGAGGCGACCGCCGATCCCGAGCTGTTGAAACTATATCAGGAACTGAAAGCCTTCCCGATCCCGGCGCGCTCGGCGCCGTTGTCGTCGGACAATGTCGCGATCCCCTTCAAGATGCGGCTCGACGGCGAGGTCCTGAGCTTCATCTCCACCACCATGATCTTCGGCACGCCGGTCGATATCACGCTGTCGGAACTGGCGCTGGAGACGTTCTTTCCCGCCGACGAACTGACCGCCGAGCGGATGCGCCAGATCGCGGCCGGCCTGAAATAGCTCTCTTGTCGGGCAGCGGATTGCGGCTTATCTCTGGGCCTTCCCAAGGGAGGACGTGCCCATGAGCACCCTAAAACCGCTGCAGATCGACATCGTTTCCGACGTGGTGTGTCCGTGGTGCTATATCGGGAAGCGCCGCATCGAGGACGCGCTGGCGCTGACGCCGGACGTGCCGGTCGAGATCAACTGGCGGCCGTTCTTCCTCAATTCCTGGGTGCCGCGTGAGGGCATCAGCCGCGACGAATATCTGACCGCGAAGTTCGGCTCCCCCGAGGCCTACAAGGACATCGCCGGCCGGGTCGTCGCCGCCGCCAATGAAGAGGGCCTGACCTACCGGCCGGAATTGGTCCGGCGCCAGCCCAACACCATCGATTGCCACCGCCTGATTCACTGGGCCGATGCCAAAGGCAAATCGGCGGCGATGAAACAGCGGCTGATGGAGCTGTATTTCAGGGATGGCGGCGATCTCACCGATATCGACGTGCTGGTGCAGGCGGCGGCCGATTGCGGCCTCGATGCCGACGACGTTCGCCGGCGCCTGGCGACCGACGAAGACGTGGCGTTGATCTCGGCGCAGGCCAAGGACGCCTCCGATAAAGGCATCTCCGGCGTGCCGACATTCGTGTTCGCGCAGAAATATGCCGTCTCCGGCGCGCAGCCCGCCGAACAACTCGCCCGCGCCATCCGCCAGGTGTCGGCCGAAGTGAACGCGCAAGCGGCGGAGTAGGCGGGAGCTGGCCCGACTTGAATTCACCTGACTTACGCGCGACAATCGGGTTCGGAGATCAATCATGAAGATCAAGATTGTGGTGCATGAGGCTGAGGAGGGGGGCTTCTGGGCGGAAGTCCCGGCCATTCCAGGCTGCGCTACCCAGGGCGACAGCATGGATGAACTCATGCAGAATCTTCGTGAGGCGATTGAAGGATGTCTTTCCATTGAAGTCGCGCCGCCCGAACCGGGTGGTACCGAACGGATGCTGGAATTGCCTGCATGAAATCCGTATCCGGCCGCGAGTTCGCCCGGATTATCGAGCGTCGTGGTTGGACCCTGCTCCGCGTGAGCGGTAGCCATCATATCTATGGCAAGACTGGGAGCATCGTGCGGCTATCAGTTCCGATTCACGGCAACAAGCCGCTGAAGACGGGCTTGCTGCGGCACCTGGCCAAGCTCGCAGAACTCTCGGACGACGAGTTTTAGTTGTCGGATGGGTTGAGCGAGCCGAAACCTATCCTATGCTTTGCCACGACCTCAGATCAAATGCATCGCGCGGCGGGCGAACTCGCGGAGCCCGTGGCGCAGCATCATCGCTACATGGATCAGCGGCACCACCGGATCGTTCTTTCGCAGCGGAATCAGCAAATCGCCGATCGCGAACCGGCCGCGCCAGATCGGGTTGATCATCGGATGATCGGCGCTGGCCGTGGAGTCGGCGCTGGCGATGGCGGGATCGGCGCAGAGATGCCGGGTCAGATCGATCGTCAGCTGCACGCCGGGTGAGGCTTTCGCGAAGTGCTCGTCGATGCCGAGCTTGAAGAAAAAGGCGCGGTCCTGATGCCGAAGCACGAGTCCCGCCGCGACCGGCGTGGCGCCGGCATATAGCGTCACGATTTCGCATTGGCCGGTTTCGGCGAGCGTCGGCGCGGCGCGACGGATGAAGGCCGCATCGCCGTCGTCCTGGATCAGCGCGGTGCCGCGCTTGCCCTTCCAGCCGCTGGCTTCCAGCCGCAGGAAGATCTCGAGCGCGGCGGCGACTTCCTCGCGCGTGCGCGCGACGTCGAAACGGACGGCGCCATGCTCGGCCAGCCGGTGGCGCTGGCGGCGCAGTTCCTTCAGCTTCTTGGAGCCCAGCGCATCGCGCAGCAATTCGTCGGCGTCGCGCGTGGCGTCGAGGCAGGCGCGGAGCTGGGATTGCAGCACGCGCGGACGCAAACCGTCCCGCCGCAGCACCTCGCCGAGCGCTTTCATGGTTGCGCCATCGAGCGCCACGTCGCGCAGGATCAGCGCATGGGCGCCGGCGTCCCGCGCCGCCCGCAGCAATCCCGTCGCGGCGTCATGCGCCCTGTCGCGGTCGAGCGGCGGCGTGCACAGCGTGCCATAGGGATGGGCGCTGACCAGAGCGGGCAGGGGAATCCTGTAGGCGCGCATCATCGAAACGACCGGCATCAGGCCGATCAGCCGGCTCGCGCCATCCGGCGCGGCATTGCTTCGCGCTGATAGCGCCGATGCGCCGGTGCGGCCGCTAGCGAAGGCGTCGACAGCCATCTCCCAGGACGGAAGGTAGTAGCCGTTCGGTTCGATCGCGCGTTGGGAAAGCGCACGCCATTGGCTCAACGGAACGGCCGTCAGCGGGCGCAGGCCCGCGGCATCGTCGAGCGATGCGCGACCGACTGCGGCTCTGTCAGCAATCTCGACCACGTCCCTGTTTCCCCGTTCGCGAGGGGGCGGCGCGTCCGTAGCGCCGCGCTCGCCACGCGTTGCCGGGCAATGCTAGCGCAAAGATCGCAAAACACCGTTGGCGCCGGCGGGCAATTTGACCGGTAATGTTAACCCGGCCTTTACCGTCGGGAGCCCGCGAGCGACGGACGAACGGGATCGAGATGGCCTATTGCGGCGTGGGCGAGGGGGATTTTTCGCCGATCTGTGCCAAGCACTGCAAAATATAATCGGTCCGGTCTCTGGGCGGCACCCTGGCGATCGCGGCCCGGTAGCGGCATTCGATCTGCTCGCTTTGCTTGGCGCGGGGCTTCTTCGCCGCCAGCGAGTACTGCCGTACCCGGCGCAAGATCATCGGCGAACCGTCGGATTCGAACTTCAGATCGTATTTCCTGCCGTTCTTGTCGGTTGCGCTGCAGGCGATGCTGGAAACCTGCAGCAGCGCGAAATTGCCGACCTGCCGGCATATGCCGGTCGCGAGTTCAGCCGATGGCACCGGCAGGCCGTCGGCCTTCGGCCTGTCCTTGGAGCTCAGCAGCATCCGGTCGATCGGCAGTTCGTAGAGATTGTTCTCGTCACGTCGGCCGTTTTCACCCGAGAACGAGATCACGTGACTGCTGTCTGCGGGATCCTCGACTGCGATGGTGAAATTGGTCCGGCCTTCCTCGCTATGGAAGAAGCCGACGGTCTTGCAGGAGAAATCGCGGCCGGCGATCTTGAGGGTGCTGCACTTGCCCGACATCAGGGCGAATATATCGGTGTCCGGTTCCTGCGGCTTGGCGTCATTGGAAGCCCCCGTCGCGGGCCGGGCCGGATCGGCGACCAACGGCGTCGCAAGGAGAACCAGGGTGGCGGCGAAAACGTGCCGGCAGAGGCGCATCATCAGGCTCGACGGATAGGACATGGGATCGAATAGGCACCGTGTAGCATCAATTGGGGCGCCGGTTAGCCGAAATCAGCCCTGCCGGCATTTTTCCGCCCTAGCGTTGAATAGGCGATGCCCATGATGATGCTGTAGGTCAAGAGCATCGCGAGCGAAAACAGTGCAGGACGGGCGCCAAGTCCCGCCCAGGCGGCGAACGGGCCTTGACCCAGCGCCGGAAACAGCAACAGCCCCATCGCTATCCAGCCGAACAGCCCGAATATCAACCCCTTGGCGGCCCCGCCGCGGCCCGGCAGCACGTGATAAAGGCGGCCGAAAAGGATGCCCAGTACGACTGCACCGTTGAGAAATGACAATGCCCAGGGAATCGCGGGAGAAACCGCGCTGCCGACCAGCCCGCTCAGGACGTGCTGAATGTCTTCATAGGGGTGAAAGGAAGGCAACCAGCCCATCCAGGATTTCAGGAACATCAGGCCGGAATGCGCGGCACTGCCGCACAGGCCGGCGGCCAGGGATTTCCAGATCTGCTCACGGTCCGATCCCGTCATCGGATGGGCGGAACGAAATGATCCCCGACGCTTGCGGCTTGCCCGGTTGCAGCGTCGGTCGCCTTGATCTCGATCTTGACCGGGCTCTCGGGCACGACAGCGGCTGGCGCCTGCACCGACAGGCGGAGTTCGCGGGTCTGATCCTGTCCGACCTCGACGATCAGCCTGCCGTCGGCGGCGGGCTCGACGCCCGAGACATGAAGGACCGCGTTCGGCAGGCCGGAAATATCGAGCGCGAAGCTGCGGCTGGCACCCTTGTTCAGGATGCGCAGGGTGTAGTCGTTGCGCACGCCGCCGTCCGAGAGCTGTACGTAAAGCGGATTGCGCTCGTGCAGCAGGTTGACGCTCATCGAGCTTCGGGTCGCCAGCGCGTACAGCATGATGCCGGCGACCAGTGCGATGATGCCGGCGTAGAGCAGGGTCCGCGCCCGGATCAGCCGATAGACCGGCGGCTTGCCGGCCAGCCGGCGCTGGCCGTTGATGTCGGTATCGTAGGCGATCAGTCCCGTCGGGCGGCCGATGTCGGTCATGATGTTGTCGCAGGCGTCGATGCACAACCCGCATTGGATGCAGCCGAGCTGGATGCCGTTGCGGATATCCACGCCGGTCGGGCAGACATTGATGCACTGGTGGCAATCGATGCAATCGCCGGCGGGCTGGCCGTGTTCGCGCAACTGTTCGGCCTTCTTGACCGATGTCCGCGGTTCGCCGCGGTCGCGGCGATAGGTCACGTTGAGCGCCCACTCGTCCGTCAGCGCGGCCTGGATGCGCGGCCACGGGCACATATAGATGCACATCTGCTCGCGGGCGTGCCCGGCGAAGACGTAGGTGGTGGCGGTCAGGATCGCGATCCAGAGATAGGCGATGAA
>JBAUUA010000505.1:0-7220 GCA_049582465.1 Bradyrhizobium sp.
TGCTGATGGTGGCGATCGGCGGCTTCGTGCTGGCATCGGTGCTGTGCGGCATCGCCCAGTCGCTGTTCGAGATCGTCGCGTTCCGCCTGATGCAGGGCTTCTTCGGCGCGGCGCTGGTTCCGATCGCGCAGTCGATCCTGCTCGACATCTACACGCCCGAGGAGCGCGGCTCGGCGATGGCGCTGTTCGGTATATCGGTGATGGTCGGGCCGGTACTCGGGCCGGTCATCGGCGGCTATTTGACGGACCAATTCAGCTGGCGATGGGTATTTTATATCAACGTGCCGATCGGCGCGCTGGCGTTCGCCGGCATCTGGCTGTTCCTGAGGGAAAGCAAGGTTGCCGCGGAAGCAAAACTGGACTGGCTCGGATTTGGCAGCCTCAGCGTCGCCATCGCCGCGATGCAGGATTTTCTCGATCGCGGCGCGCAGCTCGACTGGTTCTCCTCGCTCGAGATCCTGATCGAGGCGGCGGTCTGCGTCTCGGCCTTTTATATCTTCCTGGTGCACACCTTCACGGCCGAGAACTCCTTCGTGAACCCAAAACTGTTCCTGGACCGCAACTTCACCGTCGGGATGCTGTTCATCTTTATCGTCGGCATCACCTATCTGGCATCGATGGCGCTGTTGACACCCTATCTGCAGACGCTGATGGGCTATCCCGTGGTCACCGCGGGGCTGGTGATGGGTCCGCGCGGATTGGGCACGATGGCCTGCATGTTCCTGGTCGGCCGCCTGATCGGCAAGGTCGATACGCGGATTCTGCTGATGATCGGGCTCCTGCTCACGGCATGGGCGATGTACGACATGACCGGCTGGAACCAGAATGTCTCGCAATGGACCATCGCCGTCACCGGTTTCATCCAGGGCGCCGGACTGGGCTTCCTGTTCGTGCCGCTGACGACGGTGACCTTTGCCACGCTGGCGCCGGCGCAACGCGCCGAAGGCACCGGCCTCTACAACCTGTCGCGCAACGTCGGCTCCAGCGTCGGCATTTCGGTGGTGTCCTACCTCCTGATCCGGAACGGCCAGGTCAACCACGCGACGATCGCGAGCAACGTCACCGCGACCAATCACGCCTTCAACAACGCCGCCGTGCTGCATGCGTTGAGCCCGTGGACCGCGGGCGGACGTGCCGCGCTCGACCAGGTCATCCAGATGCAGGCTTCCATCATCAGCTACGTCGACGATTTCAAGCTGATGATGATCCTGTCGCTTGCCGCGATTCCCCTCGTGCTGTTGTTGCGCCGCGCCGAGACCGCCGGCGCCGACGATCATGCGATGGTGATGGAATGAGGTGCGGCTGAACCGCAGGCTCGCCTCAGTCCGCATCGTCGGCCGTCTCTTTCCTCGGAACCGGCGGAGAATCCGCCCAGGTCGTCACGCAGCGTTCCAGGTCCTTCAGGTTCTGCCGCATCTGTTCCAGCGAAAATCCCAGCGCGAAAAAGCGCTCCGCCACATCACCCGGCACGCCCCGCGTCAGACCTTCGCTGCGCACCGCCGCGACCTCGGCTGCGTACTCCCGCAGCGCGGCCTGGACCGGCAGCATCGGCGGCGGAAGCTTGCCGGCCTGCAGGCTCGCCGCAGCGGCATTGAGATAGTCAACGAACGCGTCGCTGACGGCCTTTAGCGGTGACACCAGCCGTCGCTGCAGATCGGCAGGTAAAGGAACCACAGTGGCGCGTCCGATCATCACGAGGTCGTGGCGCAGCCGCAGCACGGTTCGCAGCAACGGCCCGGTGTCGGACCCGCTGGTGAGGCGCGCGGCGCGTTCGCGCTCGGCCTCGGCGCCGATTGCGGTCAAACCGGCGAGCGCGGTGCCAATACCGTCCTGCAAATTATGCAGCGCCTCGTTGTCCCGGCCGCGGGTGAGACCGGACAACAGCTCATGGAGCGCCGACGCCATCAATTCGAGTACCTTTGCCGCGTTGGCGCGGACCTGGCTATGCGCGCGCGACGGCAGCACCAGGAAGGACACCAGAAGGCCGGTGAGTGCCCCGACGGTGACTTCCAGCACGCGATCGATCGCCGAATCCAGGACGTCGGCATGATTCATGATCGGCAGCAGCAGCACGATGATGGCCGTGATGGTTGCGGCATTCAGGCTGGGATTGATGGCGGCGATGAAGGCTAGCGGCGCTACTGCCAGCACCAGCACGGCAAGCAGCGCGCCTTCGCCATTATGCGGAATCAGGATTGCGACCGCCGCGCCGTAAAGCGCACCGCCGATGGTGCCGATCAGATAGTCGCGGGTCGCCTTCAGCGAGCGCCCGACGCTCATCTGAGTGACGATGATGGAAGTCAGCACCGCCCATAGCGGCAGCTTGAGGCCCAGCGCCAGCGCGATCGTCAGCGCCCCCATCGCCGCCACAGTGACGCGCACGCCCAGGCCAAGCTCGACCTTTCGTGACCGCAGCCAGGCGGCGATGGTTTTGAAAGAGGCGGTCAACGTCTCCCCTACTTGCTGCCCCCGCAATTCGTCATGCATTCCGGATTTTTGACGTCCGGACGCGAGTCGCCGACGAACTTGTCGCGGTTCGGCATTTTGATCGCACTCAGCGTGCTGGCGTCAAGCGTCGCGTCGGCCGGAAGCAGGCCGTTCAGGTTGAGGATATAGGCGGAGACCGCGTAGACGTCGTCGTTGCTCAGCGACTGCGGCGCGTTCTGCGGCATGGCGCGGCGGATATAGTCGAACAGGGTCGGGGCGTAGGGCCAGTAACTGCCGACCGTGCGGATGGGTTTTGGCGAGGCCAGTGTCCCCTGCCCGCCGACCAGCTGGTCGCCGACGCCGCCCTCGCCGTTGGCGCCGTGACAGGCCGAGCATTGCTGATCGAATACTTCGTGGCCATGACTGACGCTGCCGCTTCCGGGCGGAAGGTTGTTGCCGTATCGATCGATGTCGATGTTCCAGCCGGCGATTTCCGCCGGCGTCACCGCGCGCCCGATGCCGTAAGGATTCTGGGCCTGCGCCGCGGTTACGCCCGCCAGCGCAACGATGGCCAGCGCGGCGCTATAAAACTCACGCGTTCGCATTGGTCACCTCGCCGCCCGCCGCGATCCGCCAGGGCCAGATCGCGTTGTTATGATAGAAGTGATTGTCACCGCGCACGCCGAGAAGCTCGGCCAGCGTCGGCTGGACGTAGCCGGTTTCATCGACGGCGCGGCTCTGGATCACGGCCGGCTGGCCGTCCCATTGCCAGGGCAGCCGAAACCGTGTCAGCGCCCGCGTCAGCACTGGCTCCTGCAGTTGCGCCTCCTGCCAGCTCTTGCCGTCATCGACGGAGACGTCGACGCGCTTGATCTTGCCGTGACCGCTCCAGGCAATTCCCGTGATTTCGTGAAAGCCGGGCGTGCTCAGCTTCTGGCCGCCCGAAGGCCGCGTGATGATGGATTTGGCTTCCATGTAGAAGGTGAACTCGCGCGCGCTGCCGTCCGGCATCAGGTCGGTATATTTTGAAGTCTCCTCGCGCGAGTAGGTCGGCTCGGCCGCGACACGCAGGCGGCGCAACCATTTCACGTTCATGTTGCCTTCGAAGCCGGGCAGCAACAGCCGCAGCGGATAACCCTGCTGAGGCCGCAACCGCTCGCCGTTCTGGCTGTACACCAGCATGGCGTCGTCGAGGCATTTTTCGATCGGGATGCTGCGCGTCAGCGCTGCGGCATCGGCGCCCTCGGCGATCACCCATTTCGCATCTTTCTGTAATCCCGCTTCCTCCAGGACCAGCTTCAGGCTGACCCCGGTCCATTCGGCGCAGCTCAACAGGCCGACGAGATCGGACGCCGTCTTGCCGTAGGGCTTGGTGTAAACGGGATTGCCGGAGCATTCGAGGAAGTGGATGCGCGATTGCGAGGGAAAGCGCTTGATGTCGTCCATGGTGAAGACCAGCGGCTTGTCGACGAGGCCATGGAGCATCAGCCGGTGCTGCGCCGGATCGATCGTGGGAACGCCGCCATGATGGCGTTCGTAAAACAGCCCGTTCGGCGTGATGATGCCGTCGAGATCCTGCAGCGGCGTGCGCCCGGAGGCGGAGATATATTGCTTCAGGTTTTTCGGAATGTTCTTGATCACGCCCTTCTCGAACGGGGACGGCGCGCCGTAGAGCTGGTCTCCCATGGGAGCGCCGGGCGTCTTCATCCACTCCGGAATATTGGGCGGGAGGTTGCCGGCGTCGTCGGCCGCCGTGGCCGCCAAAGCTTCGCTGCCGGCAAGACCGCCGAGGACGGCCCCACCCATCAAGGCGCCGCTCTCGCGCAAAAAGCCGCGGCGCGATGTGACGGCGAGTTCGTTGTCGACGTCAATATTAGGCTCGGTCATCTCGGATCCTCCGGTTCGAAGCGGCGCGCGCAGAATAACGCAATGAGGCTCGCAAAGATTTCAAAAACAGGGGTCCTTGGCCATCAAATATCTGAATTTCGGCAGGCCGAGGTGGATTTCATTCTCCCGGCATCGAGGCCAGGCGCGCATGCCGTTCCGCCTTCATCGTGATACCGCAGACAGAGCGGCCAGTGACAGCAGCAGCGCAGGCGGCATGATGACGATGCCGAGCTTGAGAAACCGCAAGGCGCTGACGCCCTCACCTTCGCGCCGCAGCGCGATCAGCCACAGGATGGTGGCAAGCGAGCCCGTCACCGACAGATTGGGTCCGAGATCGACGCCTATCAGGATCGCGCCGGTGACATGCGCGGGTACCTGCGCGATCTGACTGGTCGTCGCCGCGATCAGGCCGACAGGAAGATTGTTCGCAAGGTTCGACGCCACGGCGACGACGATACCGGCGATCCAGGAGGTCGCCTGCGGCGAAGCTGCCGTCGCCTCCCTCAGGATGACCGCAAGCGCCGGAAGCGCGCCGGTGCGGTTCAGCCCTTCGACCAGGATGAACAGACCTGCCACCAGCGGCAGCACGGACCAGGAAATGTCCCTGAGCACCGGCAGCGGCGACTGCCGTCCGATCAGAAGAATAACCGCGGTCACGGCCGCACCGGCGACGAAGGTCGGCAATCCGAGATCCCGGCCCATGGCCGAAGCCACCAGCAGCACGACCGCCGTCAGCACGATGCCGAACGCCGCCAGTCCTCCGCCTGTTGTCAGCGGAGAAATATCATCGATCTCGGCGACCTCTGAGTCGAGCGCGTGGCGCTGCGTCAGCCGCAGCGCCAGATAGGTTGCAACGATCGCGACAACCGAAGGCAGTGCGAAGATCCGCAGCCAGTCCGCCAGCGGCGGCATCTGTTTGCCGAACACGACGAGATTGGCCGGATTGGAAATCGGCAGCACGAAGCTCGCCGCGTTGGCGATGAAGGCGCAAACGAAGAGATAAGGCAACGGCTCGACCTTGGCGGCGCGGGTCGCCGCATAGACCGCCGGCGTCAGAACCACGGCGGTGGCATCGTTCGACAGCAGGACGGTGACGACGGTGCCCACCACATAGACGATCAGGAACAGCCGTTTCGCCGAACCTTGCGAATGCCTGACCGCCCATGCGGCGAGCCAGTCGAACAACCCTTCCTGACGCGCGACTTCGGCCAGCAGCATCATGCCGACGAGAAAGAAATAGACGTCCGTTCCCTTGCCGGCCGCGGCAAGCGCGTCCGGCCAGGGCAGCAGGTTGAACAGCACCAGAAGCGCTGCGCCCGCGATCGCCCAGATGAACTCCGGCAGATTCCAGGGACGCGCGATCACGCCCAGCGTCGCGAGCGCTGCAATTCCCCAGGTGGCGGCGTTGGTCGCAGGGGTCACCGCGCTCCCGCCAGTGCGGTTGCTGTCCGCCGATTACTGGAATGATCGTGCCGCGCGCAGGCGGGCTTCAGGACCGATGCAAAGCCGAGCCACAAAGCGACCGAGCCGAGCGCAAAGCTGCCGAGAATGAGAAACATCGCGCTGTAACCGATCTCCTGGGCAATCCACCCGCCGATCGCGGGACTGAGCGAGGCGCCGAGACCCTGCGCGGTCATGACCGCGCCCTGGCCGACATTGATGCGGCCGGTGCGGTCGAGAATGCGCGCCACAAGGCCCGGTACCGCAACGCTCTGCAATCCAGCGCCGATCCCGTCAAGTACCTGTACCGGATAAACACCCCATTTGCTGATTACATAGGCGGCGATGACGCCCCGGACCGGCAGCGCGATGAAGGAAATCAAGAGCACCAGCCAGTATCCCTCCTTGATGGCAAGACGCATCGCAATCAGGGAGGCCAGGATCATGGTGCCCTGCGCCACCACGATGGTGATGGCGACAAATCCGGCCGGATCGCCCTGTTTGGCGGAGACGACCGCCATGCCATAGAGCGGCAGCATCGCGGCATTGCCGAGATGAAAGCAGGCCAGCGCCGCGGCCAGGATCAACAACGGCTTGCTTTCAAGCAGCACAGTGAGGCCGCCGATTTTTCCATCGTCCTCGCCGTCCCGGTGGAGACCGCGCGCCTCGTCATTGTCGATCGAGGCACTAGGAATCATCAGGACGGAGAGAATCGAAAGGATGCCGAACAACGCCGCCAGCCATAACACGGCGGTGAACCCGAACTGCCATCCGAGCAGCCCCGACAAGGCGGCCCCAACCATGTTGCCGGCATGGTTGAAGGCCTGGTTGTGCCCGTTTTGCCTGACAAACCCGGCCTGACGAACGATGCCGAGCGTCATGCCGGAGACCGCCGGTCCGATCGCGGCACCGGCGACCGCAGTTGCGACCTGGGACAGCGTGACCAGCCAGAAATTCTGCGAGAACAGGATGATTCCCGAAGCGATCACCGTACAGATGCCGGGGATGATCACATAGAGCTTCTTGTTCTGGCTGGCATCGACCAGCGCGCCCGCGGGGGTGGTCATCATCATGCCCGCGACGCCGCCGACCGTCATCACGGTGCCGATCAGCCCGCTTTCCCAGCCATGCGCCAGCAGAAACACGCCGAGAAATGGGCCGATGCCGGCCTGCATGTCGGCCATGAAGAAGTTCAGCGACAGCAGCGGCCATAGGCCTCTCGACGCTGGCTTCGATGCCTGTTTCATGGAATCCGGCCACAAGGCGGCCCCGGCAGCGCCGGCAGGCGTCACTTGGCTGGGTTTATCTGGCCGGATAACGCCCGGAACCCGATTTTGGTCCGGATGCCCGTTTCTCGCTGGGCGTTCCATGCTCTCTTCCAGAACGCCGAATCGGGAACCGGGCCCTGCCCGCGCAGCGGTTCCCAAATAAACTTGCCGGCCGCAGGGCTTTCGATCTAGTAAAAC
>JBAUUA010000506.1:0-4210 GCA_049582465.1 Bradyrhizobium sp.
GCCGGCGCTCTAACCAACTGAGCTACTCCCGCGTGGTGCGAAA
The DNA here is from genome assembly GCA_049582465.1 of Bradyrhizobium sp. Lineage (GTDB taxonomy): Bacteria > Pseudomonadota > Alphaproteobacteria > Rhizobiales > Xanthobacteraceae > Bradyrhizobium. Next base: position 44 of record JBAUUA010000506.1, read on the forward strand.
CCCGCAGGGGGTGGGACTTAAAGGGACCACCTATCCAAGTCAAGGCAGTTGCGAATCCAGCTGCTAGCCGGGCGTTTTTGCGACGTCGATGCAAATAATGGGCTGTTTACGGGCAAAACAGCGTAGGCAGCCAGTGCCCGAATCGTTTAATGCCTGATACGCCTTAGTTTCCGAAGCCATCAACAACGAGGAGGGCCAAATATGGCGAAGAAAGCAGCGACCCCGACCACCGTCACGCTGAAGCATCTCGCGGCGGCCATCGCCGACGACCAGGAATTGTCGAAGAAGAAGGCCGAAGAGATTCTGACCGACCTGGTCGGCCGGATCACCAAGCACCTGAAGAAGGGCGAGCGCATCCGCATCGTCGGCCTCGGCATCCTCCAGGTGCGCAAGCGCGCCGCCCGCATGGGCCGCAACCCCGCCACCGGCGAAGCGATCCACATCAAGGCCAGCAAGAAGGTTGCCTTCCGCGCCGCCAAGGAACTCAAGGAAGCCGTCTGACAAGGCCGCTTTCCATCCTCTTGCGTCATTCCGGTTCGGTGTACGCGGCCCCCGGAATGACGCTTCTTCCGGCGTAAAGTTTTCTCGTATCGATGTGCGGTTTCGATGGTGAGTTCGTCGCTGAAGTTCACGCATACCGTTACCGAGCGCTTTCTGCGCTATGTGGTGATCGACACCCAGTCGGACCCCGCCTCTCCGACCTGCCCCTCCACCGAAAAGCAGAAGAATCTGGGCCGGCTGCTTGCCGCCGAGCTCAAGGCGATGGGTCTGGGTGACGCCCATCTCGACGGCTATGGCTACGTCTACGCGACCATTCCGGCCAATACCGACAAGCAGGTCCCGGTGATCTGCTTCTGCTCGCATATGGACACCTCGCCCGATTGCAGCGGCAAGGACGTCAAGCCGCAGATCGTGCGGGATTATCGCGGCGGCGACATCGCACTGCCGGGCGACCCCACGCAAGTGATCCGTGCCGCCGAACATCCCGCGCTGAAAGACCAGATCGGCAGCGACATCGTCACCTCGGACGGCACCACGCTGCTGGGCGCCGACAACAAGGCCGGCGTTGCCGAGATCATGGATGCCGCGCATTTCCTGATCGACAATCCGCAGATCAAGCACGGCGCCATCAAGATCCTGTTCACGCCCGACGAGGAGATCGGGCGCGGCGTCGACAAGGCCGACCTGAAAAAGCTCGCCGCGGATTTCGCCTACACGATCGACGGCGAGACCGCGGGCAATATCGAGGACGAGACGTTTTCGGCCGACGGCGCCACCATCACCATCGAAGGCGTCAGCGTCCATCCCGGCTTCGCCAAGGGCAAGATGGAGCACGCCATCAAGATCGCCTCCGCCATCGTCGACCGGCTGCCGAAAGATACCTGCTCGCCGGAAACCACCGAGGGCAAGGAAGGCTTCCTGCATCCGATCGGCATCTCCGGCGCCTTGGAGAAAGCCACGCTGAGCTTCATCGTGCGCGATTTCACCGACGAAGGGCTGAAGGAAAAGGAAGCCCTGCTGGAAGGCATCGTCAGGGACGTGATGAAGGACTTTCCGCGCTCCAGCTACCGGCTCGAGATCAAGCCGCAATACCGCAACATGAAGCAGGTGATCGACCGTCACCCCGAGATCGTCGACCACGCGATGGAAGCGATCCGCCGCGCCGGCCTGACGCCGAAAAAGACCTCCATCCGCGGCGGCACCGACGGCTCGCGGCTGTCGTTCATGGGACTGCCCTGCCCCAACATCTTCGCCGGCGAGCACGCGTTCCATTCGCGGCTGGAGTGGGTCAGCGTTCAGGACATGGAGAAGGCCGTGCAGACCATCGTCCATCTCGCCATGATCTGGGAAGAGAAGGCTTAAAATTCTCGTCATTCCGGGATGGTCCGAAGGACCAGACCCGGAATCTCGAGATTCTCCGATGTGCAATCGCACATCGTAGTTCGATGCGTGCATCGCCCCGGAATGACGGTTAAGAGCTAAGAGGCCTTTGCCGTCACGATCCAGATCGCGGCGGCAAGCGGCACCGTCTGCCCCCTGACAAGAGGCGCCAGCGCCTCACGGATCGAGCTGGTGGCGGCGGCGACCACCTCGGGCGACTGTTCGGCCAGCGCGCGGGCGGCCGGTCCGATCTCGAGCGCGCCCTGGACTGCCGCATCGAGGCCGCGCCCGATCGCGACATCGAGCGAAAGATTGCAGGGCTCCATGGCAACACCCGTGAAGCCGGCCTCGCCCAGGATGCGTTGCACGCGGGCTTCGGAGGCAAAGGCGAACGGGCCGGGGTCTTCCGGCCCCTGCGGCGGCATCTTGGGCACATGCTTGTAGACGGCCTGCAGCGGCGCCATGAAGAACGGGTTTTCGCGCGGCTCCCGCCAGCAGGCGAAAGCCAGCCGGCCCGACGGCTTCATTCCCCGGCGCAGATTGGCAAAGGAGCGCGCCGGCTCGGCAAAAAACATCACGCCGAAGCGGGAGGCCAGAAGGTCGAAACTGCCAGGGGCGAACGGATAAACGGTCGCATCCGCCAGCACGAATTCCACCGGCAGGCCGGCCGGCGCGACCTGGCGGGCGCGGACCAGCATCGGGCCCGAAATGTCGATGCCCTGCACATGTCCGCCAGGGCCTGCTTTGTGCGCCAGCGCGATGGAGACAGCCCCGCTGCCGCAGCCGACATCGACGATGCGTTCGCCGGCCACGGGCCGCGCGCGCTCGATCAGGAGATCGGCGACCGGCGCCAGCAGAATGTCCTGTGACTGCTGCCGGTCGGCCCAGCGCTGGCCGCCCGGTCCGTTCCAATACGCAATCTGGTCCGCGTTGAGGTCGTGGCCGACAGGTGCTTCCATGGTGTAAACTCTTTGCCAGTCAGTCTTGGGCTCGACCGCCTTCGCTCTTGACGAGCCCCGGCTTGCCGAACCGAAGCTCGTCGAGAGCGAAGGCTGGTAGGCGGCGAGAGATTCGAACTCCCGACCCTCTCGGTGTAAACGAGATGCTCTAACCAGCTGAGCTAGCCGCCCGTCAGCGCCTGTTTAGCGCCGGGCCGACCTTCGGCGCAAGGTCGGATGCGGTCAGTCGGCCGGCCGCCCCGGCAATCCCCTGACATCGTCGAGCCAAGGCACTGCCGAACGGCACCAGATTTGCCGCGTCGGCTTCAGCCTGTCGCGCTGACGAATGCTGCCCCACCGGATCCCCCAATCGTCAGGCCCGCCCTCGCCGCTTGTGAACAGCGGGGAACCGCATTCGGGACAGAAATGCTGAAAGCGCCTGCGGCCGTTGTCACCGGTCTTGGCATAGACCTTGGGCAATGTTCCCGTCATCCGGATCTGTTCGCCGGAGCAGATCACGGTGACGCGGTAAGGCGAACCGGTCAGCCTCTGACAATCCGTGCAGTGGCAAACCGACACAAGGTCGGGGTCGATGTCGGCCCGATAGGTCACGAGGCCGCAATGGCATTGCCCGTCGATATTCATCGCTTCGCTCCGGAGCGGCGGCAGAGGCACCCCACGCAAAAGAAAACGGCGCCCGAAGGCGCCGTTCTAGCATTTTGGATCGGATCGTTCAGTGGGCGGTCAGGCCGCCGGCGGCTTCGTCGCCGGCTTCCGGCTTGACCGGCACCTTGGCGGTGTCCTCTTCCCAGACGATCGGCACCGGCGGGCGCACCAGCGCCTTGGCGACGACGTCGTCGAGGCGCGCCACCGGGATTATGGTCATCCCGCCCTTGATCGCATCGGAAATCTCCGTGAGATCCTTGGCGTTGTCCTCGGGGATCAGCACCGTCTTGATGCCGCCGCGCGCGGCCGCCAGCAGCTTTTCCTTCAAGCCGCCGATCGGCAGCACCCGCCCGCGCAGCGTGATCTCGCCGGTCATGGCGACATCGTGCCGGACCGGAATTCCGGTCATGATCGAAACGATCGCGGTCGCCATCGCAACACCCGCCGACGGTCCGTCCTTCGGGGTCGCCCCCTCCGGCACGTGGACGTGGATGTCGCGCTTGTCGAACAGCGGCGGCTCGATGCCGAAGCCGACGGCGCGCGAGCGGACATAGGATGCCGCCGCCGAAATCGACTCCTTCATCACGTCGCGCAGGTTGCCCGTGACCGTCATCTTGCCCTTGCCGGGCATCATGACGCCTTCGATGGTGAGCAGCTCGCCGCCGACATCGGTCCAGGCCAG